>NZ_CP180536.1:0-143784 GCF_047777955.1 Oleiharenicola sp. Vm1 | reverse complement strand
CATCGGTCCGATTAATAACAACGTGGGGCCACACAAACGACAAAGACTCTTCAAAGACTGGTTGGGCACAACCGCCGAAGAGGTAGCGCAGCGAGAAGGCTACGAATACCTCTATTGGCGGCGCGTTGCCGGACCGGATACGCAGTTTTCGGCCGTAGCCCGAAAACGTGATGGGGGGGAAATCGACATCCCGTTTCCCTCAGACAAGACGGCACTCGTGCCGCAGTGGATGGAATGGGTTGCGACCGGAGTAGGCAATCCGCCAGGTGTGAGCGCGGTTCACGAGCATGAACGGCATGCTGTCGAACCGCCTGCGGCACCCCTACTCCAAGCGCGCGCACGCATGGCAGCCTCCAGAGGGCGATAGAGCCGTTGTAAACCAGCGTTGACTTGTCTCATAAGGGTCGAAATTCTCGACCCCGTGACATTTCAGCCTGGTTCAACGGAAGAATTCCCCCGCAGCGACGCCACCTCGACCGCGAGGAATCCCCAGGACGTTTCATCGAGCTTTACGCCGGTGAAGCGCCTGGCGGCTGAGCACCAGATCAAGGTCTTGTGCATCGGCATCGCGATCGTCGTGCCCGTCGTCTGCCTCTACTTCATGCTCGCAGCGGTGCGCTCTGCGCGTGCGCCGCAGACCACGTTCGCGGTCGATGGCGCTGGCGTGATCCATGTCGGGCCGCTCGAAAGCCTCAACCCCGACACCCAATTTTTCCGTGAACTCGCCCTCCAAGTTTCGCAGGCCCAGTTCACGCGTAACCCGAATGGGTTGTCGGCGCCAGAACTCGCCCGGCGTCTCTTCACGCCGGAGGCGATGAAGCAAGTGGATGCCGAGGTCGCGGCCGAAGCCGATCTCTTCAAGAGGCGGAACTACTTTCAGCAGCCGGAGATTGCCGGCATCGACCCACTCGAACCAAGCGGCGACAAGCGCCGGTTTCGCGTTCGTGGCTATGTCCGGCGCACCGGCGCCGTTGATGGCATCCCGGACCTTCCGCCGGCGTATTATTTTCGCGTGACCTATGAACTCGTCCCCAACGCGTTCGTTGGGCAGCGAGGCCAGTATCCGTATCAAGTCGCCCGTTACCGCCTTACCTGGACAGACGAGCGCTGGGAGCCATTGCAGAAATGATCCGCCGTCACCACGTGTTGCTCCTCTGCCTTGCGCTCTGCGCCGTCGGCGCGAGCGTGCGTGCCGACGAAGAACAGCCCCTCACGGTGGTTCGCTTCGCCCTCGATGCGGAGCGCACCCGCCCCTACATCATCCTCACCAATCCGGTGGACGCCACCGCGGTTGAAGTGCCGTATCCGATCGAGGATTGGGCCGGCCGCGCGTTCACCACGGACCCCGAGAAGATCGCCGGTGATTTCTTCCTCCGCCTCCGCCGCGGAGAGAGAACGTTTTTCATTTCCCCGATCGTGGACGGCGCCAGGCGCACACTCCACATCGTCATGCGCGGGAGAACCTATCCGATCGAAGTAGCGCCGGCAGGGGCGCTCTACGCCTTCCGCAAGGTGACTTTCTTCGATCCTGCGGAGGAAGCGCGCCAAGCGACGGAGGCCGCGGTCGCGGCACAGCGCGAGACCACGAAGGCCCGCAATGCCACGGTCCAGCGCCTCGCCAGCCCGCCACGGCGGGACTTCACGCCGGCAACGGACGAAATGCAGCTCGGGCTGATCCGGTTCATGCAGATGCTCTCGAATCTGCCTGAGAAGCAGGCGGAGAGCGCTGTTGCGGCCAATGCCGCACTCGCTTGGGCGCGGCGCGACACCGATCCTTCCGTCGAAACCGATCGCTTCCGTATCCGCCCCTACTTCGTTGTGCGGAATAACGCGATGTCGGCATTGGGCGTCGCTGTTTCCATCGAGAACAAAACCCAACGTCGTCTCACTTTTCTCCCGGACAGTTTCATTCTGCGCAGTGGTGACGAAGTGCTCCCGGCGACGGCCGCGGATTTCAACCCGATCGTGGAGCCCGGGGAAAAGAACATCGCTTTCTTTGTGATCGCCCGGAAGCCCGATGGACAACGCGTGCTCTTGGAACCGAGCACGCCCATGCGACTGAGCATCGCCTTGGTGAGAGACGTGAACCCGAATCCGGCGATCAGCGTTGATGTCAGCGATCTTCTCCCCTCGGAGGAACCGAAGCCATGAAGTTCCCGTCCTTTGGTCGGAATCGCAAACCTGAGCGGAAGCAACCTGATCGTGGCGGCGGTGCCGCGGCGCCAGGGACTCAATCCTCGGAATTGCCCCCGCTGCCGACGGCCGCCGAGGGCGCGACACCGGTTCCCCCGTCCGTGCTGCTCGATCCTGGCGACGAGCCCAAAGAAGGCCGGTTTGCGTGGGTGAAGCGAATCAGCGCCCGCCAACGCGTGTTGCTTGCGCTGGGCATCGTGCTGATCGGCTTGGCCGTGGTTGGCCACCTCCGCCCCGAGAAAGTGAAGAAGGAGACGACTTCCCAGCAAACGCCGCCGCAAAATCAGCAGCGCGTGGACCCGCGCGGTCAGCAGGCGCCGAACGACGATCTGGATTCTGCTGCCGCAGGATCGCCTGCACCCTCCTACCCTGATCGCACTGCCGGAGCTGCCGATGTGAAGTCGGAAAAGAACCAGGACAAAGCCGCCGGGCAGTCTTACAACCGCGACACGCCGCGCCCTCCGCGCGCAGATGGTTCCGTGCCGACTGCCCAGCCAGGCGGCGCAGGCGCTTCGCTTGAACCAGTGTCGGGTCGCAGCGAACTCGCCGGCGCGCCCTCGGGGGCCGTAGCGCCCCCGCCGAAAGGCGATCGAGCCCGGTTGCGTGAAGTGCTCGGTGCCGAGTGGGAATCGAGTCCTCAGCAAACTGCCCAACCGGCCGCGGGCAGCGCTGCGGCTGCGGCCCAGCGATCAACTCAGCAGACGATCGCGACGCCGAGCGCAGTTGCGACAGCGAACGGTAGCAGCAACACGCCGGCAGAATTCGCGCCCTACGGGCGCCTGCTCAAGTGCCGGCTCGTGTTCACCGTGGACAGCATCAACACGGGTGCCCCGATCGTGGCGATGGTCATGGAAGACCTTTGGTGGAATGGCGTGCTCATCATTCCCGCGAACACGGAAATTTTCTCCCGCGTCGGCGGGACGCGCCGCGATGGCAACAAACTCGGGCGCATCCTCGACAGCAACGAATGGATCATGGTCTTGCCCGAACAGGATGGCCGCACCAACGGGCGCGAGCTGGCGATCCGCGCGCAAGCGCTCGATCGCCAGGAGATGGTTGTTGATGCCTCCGGTCGGCCGCGTTCGTGGGGCATCGGCGACGGTGGCGTCGGCCTCACTGGCGACACGATCCGCACAACCGATAACGAGGAGCTGAAGCTGTTCGCCAGTGCAGCACTCTCCGGCCTCGCCTCCGGCGCTGGACAGACGATGCAGACCCGTGAGCCCGTCGGTAACACCGGTTCAACACAACCCGAAGCCACGCCGCGCAACGCGGCGATCAATGCCGTCAGCCAAGGCACGACGAACCTGCTTAACACCTACGCGCAACGAATCGCTGAGGACATCGCGCAGAACGGTTCTTATGTGCGAGTTCCAGGTGGCAAGGAATTCTACCTCTTCATCGACCAATCACTCGATCCGTTGGCCGCCAAGGTTGGGCTCAAGATGCCCACCGCGGCCGATGCGTCTCCCCTGAATCGCTGACCATGAAACTCCGCCTCATCTTCTCACTTCTGATTCTCGCACTGTCTGTCGGCGGTTGCGCCAGCAACACGGCGCACACGCCGCGCAATCGTCCGGTGAGTCCCGTATCCGAGGGCACGCTGAATAAGATCGACCCGCCGGCGTCGCCAGAGACGACGAAGACGAATGAATTGGGCGTGGAGTGGCAGGGTGATGTCGTGCTGCCGGGCGTCTATCGCGGCTACATCGTGGACGGGAAAGTCGTCATGCGGAAAGAAACCGATCCGCGCGCCGTTGCGGCGCCGCCGTCCTCGATGCGCTTCGTGCTCGGCAACCCGCAACACGGCGAAGTTACATATCAGCCGGCCATGCTGGAGCAGGAACTGGCGATCGAGCTGATGCGCAGTCGCGAGCAGAACGCCCGCAACCAACAGCTCTACCAAGCCCTGGCGGTGCGCACGAATGAGTTGAAGCGCGCGAGCGATGCGATGCAGCAGAACACGATTGCACTTGCTAAGCAGGTCGAGGGACAGGCCGCATACATCAAGGCCCTCGAAACGAAAAACGCGCAGCTTAACGCGGAGATCGAGGCAGCCAAGGCTGCGAAGGCGAAGGCAGAGGAGAAAAAATGATCTCCCTGCCGGCCAAGATCATTTCGGGCGGCCAGACTGGTGCCGATCGCGCCGGTCTGGATTTCGCCATCGCCGCGGGGATTGCGCACGGCGGCTGGTGCCCGAAGGGACGGCGCTCACAGGACGGCGTAGTGCCCGGCCACTACAACCTCCAGGAGACGGAGACCAGCGGCTACGAGCAACGCACGAAGTTCAACATTCGCGATGCGGACGCCACGATCATCTTCAACCTGACGCCGGCGATGTCACCGGGCTCGGGTTTGACCGTTTCTCAGTGCCGATCGCAGGAGAAACCGTTCCTCCTGATCCGTCCTCCGATGGGAGGGGATTTCTCGCGGCGATCGGCGGAGGCCGTCGCGCAATTTCTTGTCGAGCATCAGCCGGCGACTCTGAACATCGCGGGCAACCGCGAGGAGTCTGTCCGCGGCATTCACCAGCTCGTGGTCAACGTGCTAAAGCAAGCGTGGGAGTTGGTCCCGCTGATCGCATCGAGCGAGCACGCTGCACGGGCGACGAGAGAGCAACAGATGGGCCTGGGTCTGCGCGGCCCTGGTATCCGCTGAATTTCGTTCCAACCCACTGATGAAAATGAAAACGCAACCTGTCCAGCAACCGCGGCGTTCGCCGCTCAAGTCCAATAAGGGCTACACCCTGATCGAAGTGCTCCTCGTGACGCTCATCATCGGCGGCATCATCGCCGCGATCGGCATCCCGACGTTCAAGACGATCCGGCAAAACAACCGTGTCGATTCCACCTACAACATGCTCCAGACCTACGCGAATGCGGTCGGTCAGTTTGACCAGACCAGCGGCATGGGCACGTTCCCAATTTCGCATTCGGCTTCGGCCGCTGAGGTCACAGCAAATGCGACTGGCACCCTCGCCACGGCGACGGCCGCGAATTTCGCGAACGCGGCGCGGTTCGACCAGGTGCTGATCGGCGCCGGCATCGTGAACACGTTCTTCGCCCCGCCGATGGGCAGCCAGACGAGGCTGCCGACGGGCTGGACCACCACGAGCGCCGACCTGCTCTGGTCGCCCACCACGCGCGTCTTTTCCGTCAGCCCAGACACCGCCACGCCGGCGCACAACTGGTCGCCGATTTCCAGGATCGAGACGATGACGAGCATTCCGGCGACGGCGCCCAATGCGGCGAACGGCGCGAACTTCCTGCTCGATGGCGTCAACAATCTGCCCGCCTCCGTCGTCGTCGTCAGCGCCGTCATCAAGGGTGCGTCGGCGGCCGACGCCTACCTGTTGGCCCAAAAATACAACCCGCAGCTCCTGGATGCCTCCGCCTCCGGTTCGGCTCAGAACCGCGGCCGTGTCGTCTGGGCGACGCCCAGCAACGGCACCTGTGACGTTTACGTTTACCTCGGGCACAAGTAAGCACGATGGTCTTTCCGTGGCCCAAAGGATTTCCGCGCATCTACTCGACGGCTACCGTCGAGCAGGTAAGCGGACATCCTGACTTCGAGGCCGCGAAGCACGGCGACCGAACGGCCGCCGTGCGTTTGGTGGATTCGATCGCCGATCGCGATCTTATGCGCGCCGTCGGGCTGCGATACCCAGGCGCGGGGCTAGTCGTCGTCGCTAGTCCGACCGCGGAGAACGGGAACCAGATCCCCTACGCATTCGCTTCGCTGTTCTCCACGCGCAGTGGATTGCCGCTTCAGCAAGGCGTGGTAAAGACCAACAAGCCTGCTCACACCGGCAGGGGGGCGGCGTATCGTTTCGCGCACCGCGCCGAGTATGCCGGCCACCTCGATGCCGGCCGCAACTATGTCCTGCTCGATGATGTCGCGACACAGGGCGGAACGATTTCCGAGCTGCGGCAGTTTGTTTATCAGCAGCGGGCTTCGGTCGTAGCGGTCGCTACCCTCGCCTACACGCCGAGTCGTGCCATGAGCGACGGGCGCACGCTCCCGATTACACGGGAGACTTTCGTGGCTCTCGATCAGAAGCACGGGATGGAGAACGTTTCGCGCATGCTCGCAGGCCTCGGAATCTACGAGGGAAATGTTCAGTGCCTCACGGAGAGCGAGGCGAAACTGATTTTCAAGGCGCAGAGCCTGGATGCTTTCATCAACGAAATCCGCCATGAGCAGCAACGATCCCAACCCATGCCCCCCCTCCCCTCGCACGGCCCCCGCAGCGGGAAAACCCTCGCTGCTCGCTGAGCCGGTCAGCGTGCCGATCTCCGCGGTGGAGATCGACCAGTTGCGCGCCGATCAGGCGGCATCCCTCGCGTTCTACGGCCTCCATTGGGCCGCGCATGAGGGCTAAAGACGGGGAATGAATCGTAAACCGTGGCAAGCCGGCTTCGCCGTGTGTGCCGATAATGAAAGCCTGAATGAATACACCTCTCCCTGCATCCCCGGGCGCATCACCGACTTCGGCAAGAAGATTGGCGGTGCGCGGAAGGACCTCCGCGGCAATTTCCGCCTCGATGACATCGCCACGCTTACGGCCGTCGAGCGCGACAAACTCGTGCGCAAGGACATGGTTTGGCCGACGCCAGACTACGCGGCGCTGATCGCCAGCGGTTACACGCGTGAAGCCGCTGCGATGGTGAAGATGATGCGCGACGCATTCCCTTCGGCTCCGCAGGTGATTGCGACCGCGGCTGAGGAAATTCGCGTTTCTGCATGCGAGCTGTTCGTCAGCGCGATCAACACCGCGAAGGCGATTTGTCAGCAGGGCAAGACGCCGGCGGAACTGTCGCAGGCCTATCGCAACCATGAGGACGCGGCGGTTTATCTGAGCCACGTCGAGATGAACCCGGAGAGATCGGTGAGCTGGCGCTCCTCGGCCGGAAGCCGCTTGGACGAGTGGCGTAATGGCCCCATGAGCTTCGATTGGCGCACCGTCTATTCGATGCAGGAAACGTTCTCCTCTTTCGGGATCGGCCAGCTCGATCGCACCACGCGCCGGCTGCTTCTCAAGAACAAGGAATGGCCCAACGGGACATCACTGGCGGAGGCATGGCTGCGGAAACAGAGCTTCAGCATCGTGCCGCTCCCGGATGGAGGATTTGGCCTCGGCGAATACGACAGCCCCGCACCGTCATATCGTTACGACTACCTTCGCCGCGGTCCGCTCGCGGCTCTCGTGGGCGTGACGTTCAAGGATGAGCAGGAGGCGAAGGCTGCGCTGCGCAAGGCGGCGGAGGGCCGCTTCACGGAGAAGCGCGCCGCCGCCAAAGCGAAGCGTGATGCCACGCTGGCCCGCGCCAAAGGCGCGGTCGTTGATGACGGATACCGCCGCAACGGCCCGGACTGGCGCGCTGGCCGCGTCGTCGTCGGCAACGACTATCTCCACGACTTCGCGCTTCGCGGCGGCGAGTTCGGCCTGTGGGTCAATCAGCAGGAGCGCCAGGAAGTCCTCGATCGCGGCTATGATGCGTTCCGGGACTTGGCAGAAATCTACGGCTGGACTCCTGAGTCGCTTTCGTTGGGCGGCAAACTAGCGATCGCGTTTGGCGCCCGCGGCCGTGGCGGTTGGGCTGCGGCGCACTACGAGCCGGGCCGTGAAGTTATCAACCTTACCAAGCCGAGTGGCGAGGGCTGCCTGGCTCACGAGTGGGCCCACGCGCTCGACCACTATCTCGGGAATCGGGCGCATGCGCTTGGGATCGTCAGCAAGACGACAGACCTCGGCGTGATGCTCTCCAACTGCGAACTTCGGCGATTGGTCCCTCTTGCTCAGGAATCGGACGAAGTGCGCTACATCCGCGAGATTCGCGCCGCGATGGAAACCATCTGGCGCGTCACCTACCCCTACACGCGCGCCGATCTCATCCGCGACGCACAGAAGAGCCACGACGAAGTGCTGCGCAATGCGGTCAACCAGGTGGCTCTGATTTACAGGACGATTCCGAATCTCTGCATCCAGAACGGACGCACTCCCGAGGAGGCGCAAGTGATCGCCGACGAGTTGAAGCCGCACCTCGACAAATTCGTCATGCCTGGCGCGCGTCACGACATCTTCACCGTGGAAGAAACATGCGCGCTTATTCGGCAGCGCGCTGGCCGCAAGGGCAACACGGCGTGGATCGACAACAACCTGGGTTACTTCTCCCACCATCTGCGCCGCACGAGCGACGCGCTCACGGTGGCCCTCGCAAAGCCGGAAGAGTGGCAAGGCCCCCCGCGCACCGAGGAAACTAAATACGTGGCGGCGTGCCGCAGCCTCGATGGCGAGAAAAAACGCTACTATGCGCTACCTCACGAAATGTTCGCCCGGGCGTTCGAGGCAGTGACCTACGACGCTCTAAAGAGCCAGGACGGACGCAGCAGTCCATTCCTCGTGCAAGGCACCTTTGGCGAGGCCTACCCGCAGGATGTCGAGCGCAGCAGTCTGGGCCAGCAGCTCGGAACCGTTCTTCGGAAACTCCAACAACACCTTCCCACGGTGATCCGCGAGGCGGCGCCGGCGATGCCGCCGCTTCCGACGGCCGCAGGAAACGCCGCAACCAGAACGCAACGTCGATGAACCCAATCCCCTTCCCCACCCTCGTGAACACGCACAGCCCCAAAAACGCGGAACCCGTCCTCCGTCGGATGGCAGACACTTACCCTGCCGTTGCGGCCGAATTGACCAGACTCGACATCGAAGAAGCAACGAAGGTCTTGAGCGCTTTGCTTACCGAGTCGCCCGTCGGCGATGATCTGAGCGATGAAGATCTCGACATGCTCGCGCTGACGTTGGCGGAGGCCTGCGCCGACATGGTTGGCCTCACGGCTGACGAAATGGTCGCGCAAGCGACACTCTCACCCGAGGAGTCCGATCGGTTCGACGCCATGCGTGCGACGCTCGCGCGAGCGTCGCGAGTCTGAAAACTGCGATTGGAGGAGCGAACATGAAGCCCAAAGAAAAAGCCGAATACGCAAAGCTCACGACCGTTGAAGAGCGCGCAGCACGGCTGCTCCGCGCTGCACAGCGTCCATCTGGCGTTGAGGTTAAGCCCGATGTCGCCGGCGACAGTCTGGACCTCTGCTGGCGTGTCGAAATCGCCGGCGTGATGATGCCGCAGAAATACACCTGCCCGACGGCGAAGGAGGCCAGCGATCAAGCGCTGGCGTGGCTCCAATCTAAAGCCGCTTGATGACCGCGGTGGGCTCGGCGTGACGAAGGAATCACTCCAGCGGCAGTTTGAGAAATTCCCGTGGCCGATCGTTGAGAGCGACAACGGTGGCATTTTCACCGACTCCGGGCGTAGCGCGTGCGAATGCACGGCTTACGCAGAGCACGTGCGGAAGGTTTTGGGTGCGGAGCGAGTTGCAGTAGTTGGTTTCTTCGAGAGCGAGAACCCCGGCTCAGAAGTAGCGCGAGATTGTGGCGGGCACGATTTCGCGCTGGTTGATGGCCGGTTTGTTGTTGATCCGTGGCTGCGCGAGGTGGACGGGCGATCCCAAGCGATCGCCTTCGACACCGCGCTTGAATCCGATCGCGAGACGATCACCCGGCTCTACGGGCGGCGCGAAACGTGGAAGCCGCTTAAAGGCCTTGGGCAAGTTCAGCAGGCGCCCGCGGCACCATTACCGATCGTCAGAGCGGATGCCCCAAAGGCTCGCGGCTCACGTTGATCTCGATGCACGCGGCGACGCGGCCCTCGCCGGCGCCGTAGCACTCGATCCAGCCAGGCAGCTTCTCTGGCCTCTTCATGCGTGTGAAGCTGCGGATTGTCCCGTGCAGTCGATGCGCTTTGCCGTAGCCCAGCGACAGGACCACAGGCCGGCCCACCGGGCAGGTTGATTCATTCCACCGCGGACCATAGATGCGGTATTCCGTGGTTTTGGCCCCCCTCTCGAAGGCATCGAAAAAAGCACGCTTCAACGGAATGAAGAGCGGGGGCTTCGCGGAGGGCGCGCCGGCAAGCTTGCCGGCGTCCCGTAGCTTTGCCCCCTCGGTTGCGAATCGCGCCTTCAGCCGGTCGATCATGATGCTGTTCCGGTGCGGACTCTCAGATGGCATGTGCACGATCGCGCACGTCGCCGGCGACGTGCCGACGCTGATTAGTCCGACGCTGTAGTGATCGAGGACCGCGAGATCCACGCGGCCGACGTTCGGTTCCCAGATCGCGATGAAGGATCGGTCTGATGCAGGCAGATTGATGAACGCTTGCTGCACTGCTCGTCGCCAGTCACTGAGCTTCGCTTCGATCGCCCAGAGTTCAGCGCCGGAGAGCGCCAAGACATCCACACGGCGCTCGTAAACGGGACACTGCTGCATTGCCTGCCCTTCCGGCAAAGAGTTGAAGTGCCTGGCGATGATCTCCTCGATCATCGCCTCGGTAATGGCGGAGTTCTTTTGATCCATTGGGAAGCGTTACCGTTTAGCGGGGCTTCGTCTTTTTGGCCGCGGCCGACTTGCTCGGCGCACGCGGAAGGGGCGGCATTGATGCCGATTCTCGGCGCGCGGTCCGTCTCTTTTCAGGATTCGCGGTATCCAGCTTCGTGCTGACCGCGTTGAGAACGCCCGTGATTTCACGGCTGAGGTAGTCGAGATAATCGGTGCGCAGTAGCGTGCGATCGAGCGTGGCGGGCTCGATAAAGCGCCGCATCTGCGCGAGGTATTCGGGGCTTCGGACCACGTGGGGCACCTGCGTTACGGCCGCTGCATAGCGCTCCGCCAGCGTCTCCGCCGGCACGGCGTAGTCCTGTGCCTTTCTCATCACCAGCTCGGGACTGAGCGCTGCGTTGCGGCGTAGGAGCCACGCGATGTCCCAGATGTCACGGTGGCGGATTCGGTGGGAGTTGAGTGCCGCCTTGGTGCCGTCCTCGTTTGTAAGCGAGAGCGGGAGCGCGAGCGCTTTGTCTGCCAGAATCTCCGTCAGCGACTCCGTGGGGATCAGAATGTCGGCCATGCCCTGCATGGTCCGATACGGCGTGCGCAACGGCGTGAGTTCGCGTGTGTGCGCAGGCACCGCGGCGAACTCGATCTTGATCCGCTGGCTTGGCAGCGACCGGTTTTCTGGCGCCGTCTGAACGATCACGGTCCATGTGGCGACGGGCACGCTTTGGGGGCCGCGATCGGCCGCGAGCTTCGGTTCGCGGAAAGTGAGCGGCAGCCCAAAACGGTCGCCAATCTTACGCGAGAGGCAATCGGTGATGCCGGCCATGTCCGCGGTGTCGAATCCACGGCCGCACGCGAAGTCGAGGTCTTCGCTGAATCGCTCGGCGCCGTGGCACAGCCGCAAGCACGTTCCTCCTTGGAAGACGGCTTTGCGCAGATAGCCGGCTTCATCGAGCGCTTGCAGGATGAAATGATGGAGAAGTTCTTTCTCGATCACAGGGCGGAGCAATGCTCCGCCCTGCGACTCTTGCATAGCTGCGGACACCAGGTGTTGGAAACTTTGGGATTTGGTCATGGGAATCGGAGTTGTCGCTGGTGGCTAGTCTTCCTGGTCTAGGAGCATGTTGACGTTCCGCCCGACGCGGCGCAGGTCCTGTTCGGCGGCTCCTGGCGTGGCCACGCGGAGCGGACGGCCGTCAACGTGGACTGACCGAGCGAGCATTTCTGCGGCCGTCCGCTTCGTGTGGGTGAACTCGATCGTGCCGAGCGTGGTTCTCACGACGCCGGCGCTGCCGTCTGTCATCACCGTCAGGACCAGCGGCACCTGCGAAATACGCCCGTGTTCTGAGAGAGCAGATTCAAGGCTCACATACATGAAGCATCCCGGTCTCGCGGCACGGGCGATTTCTTCGAGGAGATGCGGATTTCGCGGCGCCAGTGTGTTGATGTAGAGATCGCGGGCCACGCGAGTGAGCAGGCCCGCGGTCGTCATGCGCGAGAGCGATTTCACCAACGTCTTCTCCGACTCTTCAGGGAAGAGTTTGTGGATGTCTTTTTTGCGGAGAACCGGATGACGCTCTAGTTTCCGCAACGCGGCATACATGGCTGCGTTTAGCATGTGCCCCGAGCTTCGGAGGCCACGCCCGCTAAGTCAATAGAAACCCCCATAAAAGGGGGTAGAGGCTTACTAAGCGCAAATCCGAACCGTGCGCGCTCGCTCGCGGAGCATGCCGCCGGCGGTTCCGGCGATCAGATGCAGAGGCGTTCCGCCGAAGTATTGGATGCGAACACCGGCGATTCGTTCGAGCGAGTCGAACCGGTGGGCAAGCTCCGTCGGGGTGGTCTCGCGACCATCGCAATAGATCGGGTCTTCGGTGCTGCCGCGCCGATCGAGCGCGCGCAGCCATTCCGCGAAGGTCATCTCGGAGGTCTTCATCGGTTTCTCGTCCTGGCTTCGCTGGCGGCTGGTTTCTGAGGGAGTGGAGGCATGTCTGGGACCGAGCGTGAACCCACATCATCCAGTTTCACCAGGTCGATCATGTCGCGGCCCACGGTCTCGATCGGGACGATCATCCCGTGAGCCCACTCGACGGGCTGAATCCGCAGACGATCGCC
Source organism: Oleiharenicola sp. Vm1 (assembly GCF_047777955.1). Lineage (GTDB taxonomy): Bacteria > Verrucomicrobiota > Verrucomicrobiia > Opitutales > Opitutaceae > Didemnitutus. The sequence goes on along the minus strand of NZ_CP180536.1, from coordinate 131,084 downwards.
GTTGTCCTCTACCACGAGGTAAACGGCATACGGCTCGCCGGCGTCCCGAAACTCGGGCCGGATCGTGCAGTATTGCGCAGGCGAATCGCTGGTGTCCCCGCTCATCGAGCGCCGGCGCCGATCCTGGCGCGCAAGTCTTCGTTGTAAGCGGCCAAGCCCCTCTCCTGCCCCGCCAGATCGTGAGCGTTCTCGCCCTGGGCGTCCGTGACGGCCGCCAGCACGTTGGAGACTTCGGCATCGAGCCACGCTTCATCAGCGAGCAGCTTTTCGGCCTCTGCCTCGGGAAGGATGCCGCGCACGCAGGCGCGGACGTGAATTTCGGCAGTGGATAGCGTCATGGTTGGATTGGGTGAAAAATAGGAAAATAGGAAATTAGCTTTTTACGGCAGTCGGCGGCTTTAGGCGAGCTGCCGCTTGGCGGAAAAAGTCCTCGATCCGGCGCTTATCCCAGCGCCGCCGCGCGGCGAGGCCGTCCCGAATCGCGAACAACTCGGTCTGGATCGGTTGCCATTCGGCATGGGTAAGCACGCGGTCTTTACAGCGGAATGATGCGCCTGGTGCAACGAGGTAGGAGGCGACGGCCAGATATGGCTCGGCGCGGAGCCATAGTTCCCCGGCTTTCTTGGCCAGTGCGTCCATTTCCCGCAGATCACGCGCGGCGGTGGCTGTCACGAGGAATGCAGCCTCTTCCTTCGTCGTGCCACCAGTCAGCGTGGCCGTCGCGACCAAGTTCTTGGCCACCGTGTCACTCACCAAGATTTCGAGGCGGACGAAACCGTCCTTCTTCTGCCGTGCCCGCTGCCTTTGCTTTCGCAATGTGGCGCTCAACTGGCCCGTGTGGCGGCGTGACCGGTCACGCTTACCTGTGGGAGTTTGAGGGGATTCTGTGAACACGGCGGACACTGTAACTGATGATGGCGAGGACTTTAAGCGGATGATTGTCAACTCTCAGCCGCACCCTCCTTGGGGAAGCGTTCGTTGACAAACTGCCGGTATGCCTCGGCGAGTTCGGGCGTCACGCCCGACCCATTTTCGCCGGCGGGAAGCTGCGAGAGCGCGAAGAGCGACACCATCGTGTCGTTCACCTTGCGGTTCACGCCCTGCATGTTGAGGCCGAATTTGAAGCTGAGGAGGTGTTTCGACAGAGCGGGATCGACGTTATAGCAGACCTTCTTCGGCGGGTCGCCCTGGGCCATGAGTTGGTTGGGGGGATTGCGTGGAGTGCGCTTCTCGCCCGCCGCCGAGGGTGCGGCGGGTGCGGGAGCGGCAGGCGGGTGCGCCTTCTTGGGGCTGGGCGGAGGCGAGGACTTGGGCTTCGGGGCCGGCGCGGCCGGCGGAGCATCGGAAGCTGGGGCCGCCGCGGGCGCGGTATGCGCTGCAATGGTTGTGGCAAGCAAGCGTGCGCCCAGCGCGGCTGCTTGGGCTTTCGCGTCACCGTTACCGACGGGCTTTTTTGGGGGATGTGCTGCTGCGGACATGGGCGGTGTATTGGTTGAGGTCGTTGACGAAGCCTCGGAGTGAATTGAGAAAGTAAATGCCGGTGGCCAAGATCAGGCCGGCGCGGACTAGGCTTAAACTGGGCGGCATTGGCACCAGGTAGATAGCCCACGCGGCGGCGATCGGGAGCAGTCCGCGACGGATAATGCGGAGCCAAGTAGCGCGCTGCACCTTCGGCAGCGGGATCTTCACGCTACCGATTTTGATCCAGTGTGCATCTACGGCCATATTGCTAGGAAGCTAAAAAACTAAAAACCTAGAAACCTAAACAAGCAATGACAGAATCTCGGTCGCGACGGCCGGCAGCTCCTTGGCATACTTGCTCGTGGTTGCCCTCGCCCACCCGCCGGTCGGTGGCGGGAAGCGGGCGTCGCGGTAGGGCTTGCTCTCGTGGATGCGGTTGCGGAGCGCCGGCACTCCGATTTGCTCGGTGAAGGCTTGGAGATACGTCTCGTCGCTGTCGCTGTGCCCCTCGCGAATGCGGTTCCAGATCAGGCGGATCACGGCTTGGGGCCGATGCTGCTTGAGCAGAGCCACTGTTTTGCCGGCAATGCGGATGTCCTCAATCGCGGGGGTTGCGGGGACAAGGTAGAGGTCGGCGGCTGGCATGGTATCCATGATCGCGGCGAAGTCGCCGCGCCCTGCGGTGTCGATCAGGAGGAGGGCTGCGGGGCGGCTCGGCTTCGTGTCGGGCTGCGGCAGAATTTCGATGTTGGGCAGCTTGGGGAGCTGTTCGGTCAGCCAGGAGCTGGTGGTGCCTTGCATGTCGAGGTCGCACACTGCGACGGCAACGCCGCAGTGATTGAGCGCCATCGCCTGGAGGCAAACCAAGGTGGATTTGCCGACGCCGCCTTTGCTCTGGGCCACGAGAACGGTTTTCATCTTGCTGCTAAGAAGCTAAAAAGCTAAAAGACTAGCAAGCTAAAAAACTAAACCCATGAAACACCCCCGCCAGGACCTTTCAGATCCAATGAACCGCGTGGCGCTCGCGCGCGCGGCCCTATCCTCGGTGCTCGCAGCGTTCTACGTCGGCTGCGCGCTCAGTGAGCGGCAATGGTGGCGTGTCGGCGGGGTCGGGCTTGTGCTCGTCTTGGCGCTGTGGGATTTTTGCCGGCGTATCATCCCGCCGGTGGAGAGAAGCTAAAAAGCTAAAAAGCCAGAAAGCTAAATGAGCCTCGCTTGCCCATTCGATCCTGTCCCGGGTGTGCTCGTGCGACGCCTTGGCGTCGGCTTGGTGGTTGTCCGAAGCAGAGCGATCCACAAAGAGCCGCAGGCCTTCGCCGGCGTTAAGACGCGCAAGGATGGTTGGTGTCGCATCACGGGCCAGTTTCTCCCGAAGGGAGCCGGGCGTATAGCCCGCTCCGGCGGGCGGCGTCCTATTGCTACATCTCAGCCGAGGCGATCGAGAACACGGCAGAGGGCGAGTCGATAAAAGCTAAAAAGCTAGAAACCTGTAATGGCGGGCTGCCGGTTCGGGTTCAGCTGCGCCGGTCGCGGGGCTGGCGCATGCCGCCTGAGTGCGTGAAGGTGGCGCGCCCTGGGCGATGGGGAAACCCGTTTCGGGTCGGCGATCCAGATCCACGGAATCCGGCGGCCGTCTTGGATAACGGCCGCGCGGTCGAGCTGTTCGAGGCAAAGATTCGACAGGAGGGGTGGGACTTGTCTCCGCTTTTCGGGAAGAGCCTGGCGTGCTTTTGCCCTCCTGGGGTGGCGTGCCATGCCGATGTTCTGCTGCGGATGGCCGCCGAGCAGCAGGCGCGGGCGGGCACGAAACGCAAAAAATAGAAAACTAGCAAACTAGGTATTTAGCAAAGCTAAGAAGCTAAAAATCTAAAAAGCTAAAAATAAGACTTGTGAACCGAGTGGACTTGTCTCAATAGTGTCATTATGCACTCTACCGAAACCTCCTTCCGCTCCGCCATGAAGACCGCCCTGTTTGCCATCGCCTCGCTCGCGCTTGTCGCCGTGAATCGGGGCATGGCTGCAACGAATACTTCCGAGCAAACACCTGCGTTTGCCGATCTCTCCACCGTGCCGGCCCTCGATGTCGGCGACCTTCCCCGCGGCTGTGTTCCGCGTGCTGTTCTCTTCGTTGACACGGTGCGCGCCGTTCGCCCCGAAATCAGGGCCAATGTCACCGTGACCGAGCAGGGTAAGCATGCCGTTGCGGTTCTCTCCGACGGCAAGCGCGTCTTCGGCTACGACGGCTACAACGGCGGTTTCTCGCTCGGGAATGATATGGCGCTTCTTCGCGCGCCCTATCGTTTCGAGAAAAAGCTCCAGGAATTCGTGACGAAGCAGATCATGGTTGCCTACGAGCGCGGCACTCGCGTCCTCGACATCGAAGGCGAGATGACGAAGGCCCGTGCGCTCAATGTCGTCGGCAACCTCATTGCCCGCATGGCGAAGGACCGTCTGCCGATGGCCTTTGGCTACTCGACCGACGAAGGCGAGCAACCCTGCGCGATGTTCGTCTATTCGGGGCGGCTCTACGTTTACTCGCCGTTCTCGGGCACGCTCAGTCGTCCCATTCCCGAGGGCGAGGAGATTGATATGCTGTCGATCTTGGCCGACATCGGCAAAAAGAAATACGGCAGCAAGAAATTCGAGATTGTCGCCTACCCGGCGCTTAACAATCCGCAACCCGGCGTGCAGGTCGCCGCGGTGGCGAAGTAATCCGTGCCGATGAAGATACTCCGTTGCACGATACTGCTGCTTGGCTTCCTGGCGTCCTTTATGGACGCCTTTGCCGTTGTTGAAGAGTGGGATTATTCCTTCCAGCAGAACACCGGCACTCAAAGCTTGGGATTCAATCAAGTCGGAAAAAACAACGGTGTCGGCGCCGGAGTGGTCACGTATGTGAGTTGGGCGACGGTTGTATCCCACGTTGATGCGGAAACGCTCGATTGGGAATTCTTCATCAACACAGACGGCGTTGCACCGGGGCGCTATCTTATCGGATACGCATGGGTGTTGGACGATGGTAACGGCAATTCTTGGGGCCTGAATCAATATGTGACGATCACATCATCGGCGACTTGGGTTCCCTACGATGTGATGACGCGAGACTGGTATGACACCTCCTCGTGGTCGCCTGATCCGAGCACGGTTCCCTACGGCCAGAGCTTCACGCAAAGCAAGAATCAGCAACGCGACTGGGAGCGTGGCGAGTATTTGAGCACGGACCCGACGCAGAAACGATACCAGACCGTTTACTATACCAACCAGACTATCTACCAATCCGCGACGGGGACGCAGGTGACTTGGACGCCCTACAATATCATGACGCGAGACTGGTATGACACCTCCTCGTGGTCGCCTGATCCGAGCACGGTTCCCTACGGCCAGAGCTTCACGCAAACTAAGAATCAACAGCGTGACTGGGAGCAGGGCGAAGTGTCCAACCTCGGGGGCAAGCGGAACGTCTCGACGTATAACACCTACCAAACGCTGAGCCAGCCGGCTACCGGCACCCAATTGCAGGGGCAGAGCGTTTCAATCTCTCCTGTTAGCCAGACGGTGACGGTCGGGGCGGCGGTCACTTTCACCGCATCGGGCGGACAGAACGGTTATGTGTGGGGTGGTAGCTCCGGCGCCTCCGGCTCGGGTTCGACCAAAGCGGTCACTTTCAACTCCGTGGGCACTGTTACGGTGACAGTCTATTCGCCTGCCGGCGGCGCATACACGGCCTCGAACACGGCGAGTGCGACGGTGACAGTGGTGGCGGCGCCGACGGCGACGCTGAGCCGCACGATCAACAGCGGTGCGTATCCTGGCAACGTGACGCTGAACTGGAGCACGACGAACGCGACGAGCGCGACGGTGAGCGGTCCTGGCTTCACCGGAGCGCAGGCGGTGAGCGTGCCGAGTGGATCGAGCACGCTGGGCAGCCTGGCGCCCGGCACCTACTCGTGGACGTTGACGGCCACGAACTCGGCCGGTGCGACGGCGACCTCCACGGCCTCGGCGACGATCACGCAGGCCGGGCAGACCGTCTCGATCTCGCCGACATCGAGCACGGTCGTCGCCGGCGGCTCGGTCACGTTCACCGCCTCCGGGGCGCAGAGCAGCGCCGGCTACACCTGGGGCGGCAGCTCGGGCGCCTCCGGCTCGGGCTCGACCAAGGCGGTGTCCTTCCCGACGGCCGGCACCTACACCGTCACGGTGCAGTCTCCGGCCGACACCAACTATTCCGCTTCCAACACCGCCTCCGCCTCCGTCACCGTCGTCAACCCGACTGGCAACGTGACGCTTTCGGTTTCGAGTCTGGATTTCGGGAGCGTATATCGCGACACGCTTGCCGGCACACCGACAACCGCGACCAGAACGGTTACGCTGTCCAATCCAGGCAACTCGACGGTGACAGTCACCGCGATTGGCGTCAGCGGAAAGTATGCTTCGAGCAGCCTTTCGCTGCCCTACACCCTGACGCCAGGTGCGAGTGTCACGCTCACGCTTACCTTCGGCCCGAACGCGGCGATCGGGAGCAACACCGGCACGCTCACCGTCACCGCCAGTTCCAACACGGCAACGTGTTCGCTCACCGGCACCGGCCTGGCTCCGCGCATCGGCATCTCGTGGTTCTAATTTCGATCACTACGCATCATGAAAAAAATACTTCTCTACATTATCACGGCCGCCGCTGCGTGCTCGCTTTTCTCCGCGGAGCCGACGAAAGCGCCGGCTACCCCGGCGCCGGCCCCCTTGGGGAAAGGTCAGCAACTTGCCCCGGTTGTAAGCGAAAGCTTCGTGATGCCGAACGGGCTCCCCCTAGAGCGCTATCGTGAAGCCGAGAAGTTTATCCGCGAAGCTTACAAGGCCCCCGAGTTGCAGGATGCGGTGAAGCGCCTCAATGAGGCCCTTGCCGCGCTGGAAAAGCGCGTCGTGGATCTTGCGGCGCAACGCGCGCCGGATCGTCGCGACGACGTGCAGAAAGTCGTCGATTACCGCCGTCATCTACGCGAGCAGACGGCAGGCAATGCCACGGTAACGAACGCACAGGAACCGAAGGCGAAGAAATAATCGTCCATCGCAGCCAAGACATGCGACATTTCAACATAGCCCGTATCGTCGGCCTCGCGTTGTTCGGCCTCGTGCTGAGCAGTCGAGCTTTTGCGGAGGCCTACACCTATGGAACGTGGAATGTCGGCAATGGTGGTGCCTTGGTCGCGGGCAGCACTCAGGTCGTTTCGGGCAGCAACGGCGGGTTGGTGATCTATGGGGAATCTGATGGCGGCCAGATTTGGGCCTACAACAACAGCACTGGGCAAAGCGTTGTTCTCCACACCCAGTATTGGGGTTGGCACAGCGCAACCGCGGTGATGAACGCAGCGAGTTGGAACGGGGCCGCTAATTGGACACCGCCAAGCGCGGGATATTGGACGATCTACGGCAGTTTGCTGGCTAGTGGCAGCCGCTACGTGGATACCCCAGTGATTTCCTTCTACGCGAAGTCGCGCAGCCTGAGTATTTCAGCGCCAGGCACCGCGTATGCCGGTTCAAATGTCTCGATCACGGCGAGTGCGGCGACCGACGGCTACGATTCTGAGCAGATCGGCTTTTGGCATGTGCAGTATTCTACGGACGGAGGTGCGTCGTGGAACTGGGGTAGCTCCGATGTGAACGTTGGGGCCAACCGATCGCAGACCTACAACATCACGGCTGGCGGCACAGGCAGCACTGTGGTTCTCCGCGCCAAGCCTGCGTTTCGCGGCGGAGCCGCCGGCGATGTGGATTACAACGGCGGAGCGATCGACTGGGGCGGTTCATGGGATACTTGGGGAACGCCTCCCGCGAAGTATGCGTATGTGAGCATCGTTGCGCCGCCGAATTCCGCGCCGTCCATCTCGTGGTATGACATCCCCGGCACATTCTACTACGGCGGCACCCACTATGCCAGAGCGCAGGCATCTGACCCCGATGGCAATCTCACGCGCATTGTGGTTCAGCGAAGCACCAATGGAGGCGCGTGGGAGGCTTACACTGACACTTCCTTCGGCTCGACATCCAGCAGTGTCTCGCCGGCAACGACGTTCTCCGTTGGTATCCAACCAAACAATTACTACACCTACCGCGCCGCCGCATACGATGCGATGGGGGCAAGTTCGACTTGGATACAATCGGGCAACTACTATCCTACGGATCGCTACCCGATCGTAAACACGGCCGTTAGTGCCGGCACGATCGCATTTGGTCAGAGCGTAACAGCGTTTTCGACAGCGACAGATGCCGATGCGAATTTGGCATTCCACGGTCTCCTCGTCTTGCGCCAGGATGGAACCGACTGGAATCGCGGGACCATGACGGATCACAGCACGGGGTGGGGCAACCATCCTACGACACCGTATATCACAGCCGCGTCCTACACGAGCGGCGTGGTCTCAGGCGGAAGCAGCAGTCGCAGCATCACTTTCCTACCGACATGGGTTGGGTCTGTCACTTTTCACTCCAATGCGAACGACGGGATTGTTTGGGCGTCCTCTGACACCAACAACTGGAATAACAACTGTGTTGGCTATGCGTCCGTAACCGTGACGAAGGCCACCCCGTCGGCGACCTTCGCTGGCAAGGCTTACTCATCCAGTCGATCGCTGACCGCCGCAGACCTCAACGCGTCTTTCGCCAATCCCTATTCCAGCTCTGTCGCGACTCCCACGGGAGCCGTCTCCTATACCATCGTCGCTGCCGCCGGCACCGGCGCGGCCCCCTCCAGCGGGGCGGTCGGTGTCGGCACAGTGCTCTATCCTGGCAGCTACACCGTCCGGGCGACCTACCCGGGTGACGGGAACTACAACTCAACCTCTGTCGATGCTACGTTCACGGTCTCGAACACCGTCCCCTCAACGACGCTCAGCGCTTCGCCCGCGTCGATGACATGGGGCGGATCTGCGACGATCACGAGCACGACGACGGATGCGGACGCGAATCTGACTTCCCACGCAATCGACTACTCGACGGATAATGCGAGCTGGGTTGCTGGCGGGACGACGTGGAACGGCACGACTTCCAGCGCAACGCGGTGGGATGGTGCGAACACATCGAGCAACACGCTCACCGTCACCTGGAATCCGCCTTCTGCCGGTATCTTCTATTTCCGATCGCGCGGTGCGGACTCGACTGGCGCGACCTCATCTTTCCAGACCGCGACGGTCACGGTGGCGAAAGCCAACCAGACTGTTTCCATCTCACCATCCAGCCAGACGATCACGGTTGGGGGAACCATCACCTTCACCGCAAGTGGAGGGAACACGAGTTACACCTGGGGCGGCTCCGCCGGCGCCAGCGGTAGCGGATCATCCAAGGCGGTTGTTTTCTCTACCGCCGGCACGTTCACCGTCACGGTCGTTGATTCCGGCAACACGAACTACAACGGGTCCAACACCGCGACCGCAACGATCACAGTAGTTGCGGCGCCGACGGCTAGCCTCGCCAAGACTGTCGCGAGCGGGACGTATCCCGGCAGCGTGACGCTCACGCCGTCATTTGCCAACTCGACATCGGCCGCGATCTCGCAGAGCGCGCCGACGAGCGGGACCATCACGAATTCGCCGACATCAGGGACTGGTGTTTCGCTCACAAATCTGAATGCCGGTTCCTACACTTGGACCCTGACGGCCACCAATGCCGCAGGGACAGCAGCAACGTCCACGGTCTCACAAACTATCGCTCAAGCTCCGCAGACATCAGTTGCCGTGTCTCCAACGACGGCCACGGTGACGGCGGGCGGGTCTGTCACCTTCACGGCTTCCGGTGGACTCAGCAGCGTAGGTTACACTTGGGGTGGAAGCGCATCTGGATCTGGAAGCAGCAAGGCGGTCGCGTTTGCCACGCCTGGCACATACTCGGTCACTGTTTATGCGGGGGCTGATACCAACTACACGGCCTCGAACACGGCGAGTGCGACGGTGACAGTGGTGGCGGCGCCGACGGCGACGCTGAGCCGCACGATCAACAGCGGTGCGTATCCTGGCAACGTGACGCTGAACTGGAGCACGACGAACGCGACGAGCGCGACGGTGAGCGGTCCTGGCTTCACCGGAGCGCAGGCAGTGAGCGTGCCGAGTGGATCGAGCACGCTGGGCAGCCTGGCGCCCGGCACCTACTCGTGGACGTTGACGGCCACGAACTCGGCCGGTGCGACGGCGACCTCCACGGCCTCGGCGACGATCACGCAGGCCGGGCAGACCGTCTCGATCTCGCCGACATCGAGCACGGTCGTCGCCGGCGGCTCGGTCACGTTCACCGCCTCCGGGGCGCAGAGCAGCGCCGGCTACACCTGGGGCGGCAGCTCGGGCGCCTCCGGCTCGGGCTCGACCAAGGCGGTGTCCTTCCCGACGGCCGGCACCTACACCGTCACGGTGCAGTCTCCGGCCGACACCAACTATTCCGCTTCCAACACCGCCTCCGCCTCCGTCACCGTCGTCAACAGCTCAGGCACAATCGTATTTCCCGCCGCGGCCCCTGGCGGGAGCAGCACACGAACACTCGCGATCGGAAATACCGGCAACTCTGTCCTGAACGTCACGACCTTGACGGCCGCCGGCGACACAGTGGCCGCAGAATTTACCTCTGCTGCTTCGTCGGCAACGACGGCCGCGAGCAGCACCACAAACGTTGTGCTGACATTCTCTCCGGCCACCACGGGCACGCGAACAGGCGTGCTCCAAGTGGTGAGCAACGATTCGGCGGCGACCCCCCTCTACTACGCGCTGCAAGGCGACGGCTCGAACATTCCGACCGCGACGATCAGCGCGGCGCCGGCGACCGGCACCGCGCCGCACAACATCACCGTTGTGTGGAGCACAACGAATGCGACGAGCGTAACGGTGAGCGGAACAAGCCTCACCTCCACTGCGGCCAGCGGCTCGCAGGCGGTCAGCGGGTTGCCCGCCGGCACCCACGTTTACACCGTGACCGCGACGGGACCAGGCGGGACGGCGACTCAATCGGCGTCGGTGGTGGTTAGCCCGCCTCCCGTCACGCTGACTGTGACGGTGGTCGGATCGGGGAATGTCACCGGCGCCGGCACCTATTCCCAAGGTGCGACGGCGACTCTCACGGCCGCAGGAACAAATGGCCAAGTGTTCAAGAGTTGGAGCGGGGCGATGTCGGGCAACGCCAATCCCGCGGCGTTGCTGATGGACAGCAACAAGGCCGTGACCGCGACATTCGGACCGCCGATGGCGGTTCTCACCGTGAACATGAACGCCGGCGGATCAGTGACCGGAGGCGGTTCGTATTCGATTAACGACATGGCGAGCTTCAGTGCGACGCCGGACTCCACTCACTATTTCGTGGGGTGGAGTGGCGACTACACCGGGGCTGCAACGGCCGGCTCGATCCTCATGGACACTGACCATGTGGTGACTGCGACCTTCGCCTCCAAATTGGCCCAAACGATCACCTTCCCGAACCCCGGCGATCTCGAAATGCGGTCTGCGCCTTACACGTTGACGGCAGACGCAACCAGCGGTCTCCCGGTAACGCTGGTTGTCGTCAGCGGCCCCGCTACGATCTCGGGCAAGAATCTGACCGTGACCGGTGCGGGCCAGATCACCGTGAAGGCCTCGCAAGCAGGCAACAGTCTCTATCTCCCGGCGCCGGATGTTACCCAAATCTTCAATGGCGTGATTACGCCGCCTACGGTGACAGCCCAGGGCGAGAGCGCCGGCAAGGTGAAGAAGGATGGCACGAAAGAGCAGAACGCGCCTGTCCACTACATCATCAAGAACAACTAGCCGGCTTTCCGGCTTGAGGGGGTAACGGGTGCAGCGAAGATCGCCGGCGGGGGCGATCTCCATCATCAGTGGGTCTCGTCTCCGGCCCGGCCGCGCCAACAGGTGCGCCGGGCTTCTCTTTTGGCGCTCAGCGACGTGTCGCTGACGACGCTCCCATGTGATGCAGGAAACGGCGCAGGAACGACGGCAACGGGCCTAAAACGCGTTTCGGAATGTCTTCCCAGGGTCCGAGGGGGGCCGCGGTCCTGCGCTGCGCTACGGCCGCAGAAACGCGGTAGCGGTAGCCATCATGTTCGAGGACAACCTGCGTCCAGGTGCGTCCCTCGGTATTTCGGTTGAAGCGGACCAGCAGCTTGGCGTTGGTCGGCAGGATCTCACGGGGGAATGTGGCGAGACGTGTCTTGGCGCTGCGCTCCGTGGAGGCCTGAGCCTTCCTGGCAAGATTCACGGCCGACTTGGCGGCGCGCAGGCCTCCGTTTCGCTTCACTTCGGGGGGCATCTCGTGCGAGAGCCAGATGCCCTGTATGCGGTAGGCTTCACGAACGGCCTTGGGCATGCCCCGTTTCCGAATCCCGTGAGGTAGCCGCATCCAGTCCGCGATCACCAATCGGGCGTCGTAGATTTTCTGTTTGGAGGGCAACGGTTGAGGCATGGGGAAGGGGCGATTAGAGCGTTTCGGCCGGCGTCGGGCGATCTCGATCCGCGGCCGGCGCCAGGCTGCGCTCGTATTCATTGAGCGCGTAGAGGTCTCTGGCAAAGTGCGTGTTGACCCAGCCATCGAACCAGCGGAGGTGCAATAGCCAGGTGGCGCCCTCAAAAGGATACGGGTTCGTCTTGTGACTCATCCCGGCGCGAGCCGCATGGCAACCGGCCGTGAGCGCGTAGGCCTCGCTTGAGGGCAGTTCGGGCAGATCATGAATGGACTGTTCGCTTTCCATCAGCGACGACCAGAGGCGAGAGACGACGGAACGTTGCCCGCCGGCGGATTGAAATAGTTTTGGCAGTTGCTCGGCAGCGTGGAGCGCAGGCGGCATCGCGTGGCGGCGACATAGAGCAGGTTCACCGACTCGGAGAATTCCGCAGGCGTTACAGAAGAGCGGAACTTCGCCAGCTTCTCCGAGTTGTCGAGCGGAAGGAAATCGTCGGAGAGTTGGGTGAAGTCCCACTCCTTGCCCTTCGATCGGTGCGCGCTAGAGAGCGCGATCGTGGCTTCATCAGGGCCCGTGCACGCCGCCTCGATCTCGCTGAGGATGTGCGGCACGGCCGTGCTGTATCTGTCGATGAGCGCAGTCATCGACTTCAATTCGGCATCGCCGCCCTTGCCGTTCTCGGATTCGGGCGGATTGGCGTAGTCGAGCAGCGCACCGTAGGAAGCGAATTGCCGCAGCCAAGGAGTGCGCACGTTGCCACTGCGTCCGGTCCAGAGGGAATACACGTCACGAATCTCCGAAAACTTGTAGGGGCCTGTGGGCTTGAAACCATCCTGTTCGCGGGTGGCCGCGAAGTGGAACCGCGTGCGCCGCTGATTGAGGAGCGACGCCGCCTTGTCCACCAAGGCGGCATTGGTTCGCGCGATGAAGCACGTCGTCGTGGCTTCGCTCGGCGACTTCGTTCCTTTGCCGCGGCCGATCAGCTTAACCGGGTCGCCTTTGAAATCGTTGAGCAAGCGCGAAGCCTGATTCGCCACGAGTTGAGGAAATCGGAACGATTGCGTGAGGGTGAGACTGTAGTTCGCTCGATCGGCCATTTTCTCCAGCGCATTGGTCGCTCGGCGAAAGGCGTAGATGGCTTGGTGGCGATCGCCAACCATCACGACGCGCTTGCCAGCGGCGAGCTGGAGTTCAACGAACCGCAGCAGCAGGGGATTGAGGTCCTGGGACTCGTCCACGAGCACCAGGTCGAAAGGCACAACGGGCGCCGAGTAAATGTAAGCCCAGAGGTATGCGTCGTGTGGGACCGCTACGGCCGGGCCGACTCCCTCGAAGATCGAGCGATAGAGCGCGATGCAGCCCCGAATCACAGAAGCTTTCTCTAGGGGCGCGAGCATTCCCCAGCCGGCGTCGATGACGAGTTGCGATGTGAACGCATCGACGGGACTCGCCACGCTGCCGGAATCGAGCGGAAGGCAGAGGAAGTAGTTGAAGACATCGACCACCGCTTGCGCCTCGTCAGATGAGCTGATCCGCAAAAGCGTTTGGAGGTCTCGTGCACGAAGGTTGCCAAGGCGTGTCTTCCACGTCGGGTTCTTCGGGATCATCGCTCCGTAGGCGAGGCTGTGAGCGGTCTTGCTCGTGACATTCTTCGGCAACCTGCCGGCGGCTTCCCGCGCCATATCGGCGTTGTAGCAGATATAGAGCACGCGCCAGTCGCGCGAGACCGCATCGGAAATGAGTTCGAGCGTCGAAGTCTTACCGGAACCGGCGTAGGCGTTGTAGAGCAGTAGTTCGCCGGGGCCGAGCTTGGTGCTGATGGCGACGCCTTCAGCCTGCTCGGGCGTGGGAGTGAAATGGGAGCGGGAGGTTTTCATCGGAACGATCGTGAAGTGCGGTGAGAGCGGTGGAGACCTGGCGCCGAAGGCTGGCGACCACTGCGCGATACTCAGCGCATGTGTCGATGTGGTCCCTGACGCTGGAGGCGCCTGAACTTACCGCGCCATGTGTGCGATCGACGTAGCGGCCGATCTCTTGCTGCGAATGGCGCGTGAATTCGAGGGCGAGGAAATAAAGGAGCTTCCTTGGCTCAGATAAACGGCCAGCACGCGAGCCAGGGCGTGAATTGGCGACGCAGATTTCCGCCTCGGGCACTCGGAAGTGAAGCGCAACGATCGAGCGGATCGTGTCGAGGTCGGCGTAATGGTCGGTATTGCCGGCGGCGCTGGAGGCCTCGCCGGCAACACCACGCTGCGCCACTGCCTGGCGCAGCGTGGAGAGTTCGGACATGCACGCGTCGATGCGACGAAGCAGCTCTTCGTTTGAAAGGCCTGCGAGGTCGGATGCGGGCATGGTGAGAGCGATCGAGATTAGCGCTTCCGGGTGGATTTCGGCGCAGCGGGGGCCGGCGGTGCGGGCGGCGGCTCTTCGCTGGCGCCGGAGTCGGCGCCCTCGGGCTTGCGGCCGAGGAACTGCACGTCGATAGCCGTGCAGAAGAGCTTGCTGCGCTTTTCCTTGGTCGTCTTATCCTCCCAGGTGTTCATGCGGAGGCGACCTTCGACCAGGGCGGGCGAGCCCTTCTTGAGGTATTTGGCGCAGTTCTCGGCGCGCTTTTCCCATACCTCGATCTCGATGAAGACCGTTTCGTTTTCGTCGTAGGGGTCGTTCACGGCGAGGCGGAACGATGCGACGGCTTTCCCCTGCGGGGTGTAGCGAAGTTCGGGATCTCCGGTGAGATTCCCGACGAGGACGAGTTTGTTGAATGAAGCCATGTGGCGGGTGGGTTTGTTGTTTGGATTTTGGTTTACCTGACCGCGGCAGGGTGCCGGGCCAGAAAGCGAGGGTCAATGCGCAAATGACATAGCGGAGACAAGTCAACGGTAGCAATTAAACGGGCGGGCGATGCAGATTAGACTTCGTGCGCCACAGCTTCCGGCCAGTTTGCGCCTGCCCCTTGAGTCGGCTGTAACGTGCCTTTCTCACGATCGCATCGAGCACGGCGAAGCGCGTGCGATCGAGTTCGTCCATGAGCTGCATCCATGCGCGCTCGTCCTTGTGCGGCGGTTTCGGCCTGCCGAGGACGCGCAGGTAGCGGATGACGGCGCGATCGAGCTTCGTAATCATGCGGCAACCTCACGCTTCACTCGCTTTAGGTTCCGACTGCGGCGGAGCGTTGCGATAATCCGCTTCATCCGAAGATGGATGGCCTGCCGTGTGACACCCAAGCCGACCGCGATCTGGTGGAGCGTTTGTTCTTTGAAATAGTAGGCATGCAGCAGCGCACGGTCCCCGGCGGGGAGCCGCTTCATGCGCTTGGCGAGCGTCTGGAACATCGCGGTGCGATCGACGCTGCCGGTGGTCGTTTCGTCCTGTCCGAGGAAAAGTTCCTCAAAAGTGGAACTGTCACTGTCGGCAGTGACGGGGGCCTGAATGGAGATTTCGGAAACGCCGGCGGTGAAGAATTTGTTAGCTGGCGTTCGCACATTGCGGCCGTGTTTTCTGACCCAGCTCGCCATCGCGTTCCGCGCGGCGGCGATGACATAGGGCCGCCACGGGCCGGTAAGCTTCTCGCGAGCGAACCGACGTGCTGCGTTGGCGACGGCGATGCGGCCAGCTTGAGCAAGGTCGCTGGCATCAATGCAGAGATCGAAGTGCCTGCGGGCTTTGTTGGCTGCCATGCCTCGCAACACACCGTCCAGCTCGGCGACGGCCGCCGCCTGGCGAGCCTTCGTGAACTGATTATCTCCGGTCGCCGTGGCTCGGGTGACATCGGCGATCGGTGCGCAGACGATGTTCGAGAGGCGACAGTTTTGATTATCTCCGTCTTTGAAGTAGAGATTGCAGCCGTCTGGGATCGGCCCGTTCGCCTCAGTCCAGATGACGTGGTGAAGAGGCATCGCGATCGCCACGTGTGCGGCGAAGATAGCCCTTATGGAGCGTGTAGGCTTCCCCATTGTGGACGATCTTCTCTCGAAACCGGCGCGTGCGAAGTTGGAGGTTTCTTGTCTTGAGAATTTCCCACATCGCTTGGCGCGTGCGCCCGTAGATAGCCGCTGTCTTTGAAAGAGACTTCAGCCGCTGATAATCGCGATACATGCGATCAACGACATCTGCTGGAAGCCCGCGGCGTCCGTAGCGCCCGTGCGATCGCTGATCTACTTTGCCGGGCTCGATCATGCGGCAACCTTCGGTCGCTTGCTCAGTGCCGGATGATCGAACGCGGGAAAATCGAGATGTGCACGGCCGTCGAGCATCCCGCCGGCCTGGTGTTTTCCGATGCGTGTCGAGTGGGATTCATCTTCCCAGGTGTGAACGCGGGAAGTCCAGTTGGACGCACACGACTTTTGTCCTTCCGCGTCCACCTGGTCTTCGGGAAGAAACTCGCCCCACTGTTTGAAGAAAAACGCGACGTGATGCTTGGCGCACCAATCGCGCGTCTCGCGGTGCCACGCCTGATGAGAGGGGCGGGCGCGTTTACCACTTTCGCCGCCGCTGATGATTTGGCTGACGAACTCCCAGCCGTCCCACTGAACACGATCGAGCGCGGGTTCATAGCTGACGAACTTGTAGCGGGCAGGGATGCGGCGGAACGCCTCACGGCGTTCGTCGGCGCGTTTCTGATTCTCCACGCTTGTGCCCGGCCAAATGTTGTCAGGGAGGAATCACGGCCGCGGAGCGCGCACCATTCAATGGCTGCGTCAGCGAAGATTCCCGGCCGCTTGGTGAGGACCTGGAAGATTTGCTTTGGGGCCGCAGTCATCGCGTCGAACATCGCGAGCTGCCACTTGCGATCGACCCAATCGCCGAACACGTCGGTCATGCTCGCAACGAAATGCAGGCGCGGGCGGGTCTGACGGCTCCAGCCGTCGAGAAGATCCGTGCGCAGCACGAGAGGCGGAGGTGGGCCGGAGTAGGCGAGTCGATTCCCGCCATAGAAGAGGTTTTGGTTCAGCTCGGCGGCAAAGCAGCCGAAGCAGCCTTCGGAGAGTTTGCGGCACCACCAACCACCGCCCTTAACGACGATCACGTTGTCGGTGTCGTCGGTCCATTGGATACCAGTTCCTTTTCCCATGCGCCGAGTCTGGGCCGTAGAAAGCGAGAGTCAACGCAACAGTGACGCAAAAAGACAAGTCTAGCAAGGCGAAGCCGACGCCGGGAAGAGGTCGATAGGACTGAAACTGTCGAGCTTCCCGTCGGGAAAGCGCAAAACCACCTCATGACTGCTCGCGTGCTTGAGACCAACGATCGCGACTTCTTCGCCGATTTCGTTGGCGCGGCGGCCGACGCCCCCAACACGCCAGCGACCGCTCGCCGGCGTGACGAAGACGAATCGACGGAGGATTTCGGCGCGAAGCTTCGCGGCGTCTTTGTTGGGTTGCGTGGAAGATGGGCTAGAGCGCATGGGGCTAATTCGATGCAGGCGGCACAGGGGATTGATCGGGAGCAGCGGGCGCGATCGCCGGCATCGGTGACGTGGCTGCGGGAATCAGGATGGGGCCGCGGACCGCCTGGCGTGGACGCCGACGAGGACGCGGTTTGCGGGATTGTCTCCCGCGGAGGCGATCGGAGTGACCGCCGCGCTTTGAACGGGCTCGGAAGGAGAGGCGGGCGCCTGTTCATCGGCGGAGGCCTTCGGCCGCGCCGCCTCTTCCTCTGCGACCTTGAGGAGGCGTTTCACGGTGCGCTGGCTCAGCCCGGCTTTCTTCGCGAGCGCCCGACGGTTCAGCTTCGGGTGTTCGGCGCGAACCTTCAACAGATCCGCGAGCAGATGCTGATCGAGCGTTTGCGCCGGCGCCGGCAGATCGGCGCGAGAGAATGCGATCGCGGCGATCGTGCGGTCATTGACAACGATCCTGGCGCGCTGGAGCGCATCGAGCACGTTCTTCGCGTAGTTGTCCAAGTCGCCGACCAGGGCTGGAGGCGCGACTTCGATCGGCGCCCACGCGAGGAATACGCGAGTGGGCGACAGGCGCGAGCACACGCGGCAGGGCTCAGGCGGAGGCGGCAGACCGAGCGCATGGCACGCCGCGCCAATGCGTCGCTGGAATTTCTGGCTGCGGTAGTCGGTAACGACACGTGGCAGTCCGCGACCGGCCGGGTTCGGAAGGAACACGGGCCGGCCCATGACTACCGGAGGCAGATCGAGGAGAAGACACGTCCAGGAACCGGTTTCCCAAGTGTGACAGAGAAACATCGGGCGCCCCTTCGGAGTGCGCGCGATCGCCGTTTGAACCGCGGTGGAAATTCCCGCGATCGGCTCCGCCGGCGGACCCTCCGCATCGAGCAACGATTGCATGATGCGCTCGAAGAGGTCCGCAAGCGCGCTGTCTTCTGGCAGGCCCAGGCGCTTGAATTCACGGATGAATCCGACGAGAGAGGACATGGGTATGAAAAGATCAGATGTGGGACGAACGTTTCGCCGCAGCGGGCTTTGCGGTGGGAAGCGGCGGCATGGGCGGTTGTTCCTTGAGGCCGAACCGTCGAAGAATCTCTTTCAGAGGCTGCTTGCCGGCTTCGTTGACTGGCTCGTAAACATCCTCAAGAGACACCCCATCGCGCAGGGCCCATTCAACGATCCTGCGGATCTTCGAGCGCCGCGTAGGACCGTCACCGTAGCAAAGCATGGCTCCGGCCTTCGTATCATAGATTTCTGCGCGGAGGGGTTTATCTAAATAGACGGTTTCGAGCGCCGAAAATAACGCTCCGGCGGATGGCCCAAGCGCCCTGCTGGCGCTGTTGCTTCGAGCCGACTTACTGATTTCGGCGCGCAGTTCCTTCAAGCTTGGCCAGTGGCTCGTGGTGGTTTGGGGAATAACCTCTCGTGGCGCAGAGCCTAAAACGCGCGTCCCCTGTTCCAGCAGACTGGCAACGCCGGTGGGCAAGGTTTCGAGCTTGCCAGCATATCGACTCGACCCACCTGATCGCGTTCGGCCGTGCCGCTTTCCTTGAGCACCGAGATAGCGGCATCTTCTGACTGTGCAATCACGACAAACGTTGTGAGTTCTTCGTCGCGCAGCGTTACGGAGAAGAGGCATTCAGGTTTCATCGTCGGGAATATCAGACGCGAGCTGAAGAGAGGCGCTTCGCTGCGGAGGTCTTTGCGGCGGGAAGCGGCGGCATGGGCGGCTTGGCAGCATTTTGCATCGTCTCGTAATCCTGCTTTGCCATGCGGAGGCCGGTGGCTTGGTCGGCGGCTTGGCCAGCGATCACGAGCTGATTCGCGCGCGTATCCAAGACGAGATCATGAAGCTTTTTCCCGGCCAGCTTCGTGCTCTTGGCGAGGGTGGCACTCGTCAGTTCATACCAGTTCGTTTTGGGCTGAGACACCACTTGGGCCGCGGGCGTCGCAGCGACAGAGCGTTGGACTTGAGTGGCCGGATAATCGGCCTTGAGCAGTTTGCCGACCGCGACCGGGTTGACCCAGATCGGATCACCGTTCTGCGTGAACAGACCAAGCGGGAAGAGCCGGCCGGCAGCCACGCCATACTGCGCCGAAGTGAAGACAGGGAGTGCAACCAGGTGCGTGACCTGCCCGATGGTGCGGCGGAAAGTTTCACCGGCCTCCTTGAGGACACGAGCTTCGCCAGGGTTGGCCGACACGCCTTGGCGACCAAACATCAGGTGCACCATGTTGAGGGGGCGGCCGTAGGCGCTGGTGATGGCCGACGTTTCCGGCATGGGCTGTTCCGAGAAGTCGGCTTCGATCGCGCCAGCTTCCTGCTGCATGGGGACGAGTTCGCCATCGGTGCCGAACTGCAAAACCGGACATCCACGCATGGCGTGGTGAGGGATGAAGCCAGAGATTTGGCCGCTATCGGAGGTCTTCACGCGTTCGCGGAACGTGCCGGTCAGAACGATAGCGCGAGGATCGAGGGAGATTTTCTTGGCGAGTTCGATTGAGTTCATGGGTTGGGTTGAGTTTCGAGCTAAGCATAGCTCAGCTATGCTTAGCGTTTCAAGCTCGAAAGGGCCACCGTAGAAAGCGAGTGTCAACGCTCCTCCCTTTATTTCTGGAGCAGCCCGAGCCCCGGGGGCGCGACCAGGGCATAGCCAGATGCAGCACCCTTCGCCTACACGATCGGGACGCGCCTCGTTTCAGCCAGGCTCGGCTACGTCAACAAGGCCGCCCCAACGAGGGCGGCAAACGTAGCCCTCGCCCGCCTCAGCTATGCTAGAGTAACGACTAACACACTAGCTCAGCTAGCTAGCGCGCGCATTAGCACTTAATAATAGTGCTTAAATGCGCGCGCTTAAGCAATGCTGAGCTTAAGTGTGTTTAAGTCGTAACTCTTAAGCATAGCTGAGGCGGGCGAGGGCTACGTTTGCCGCCCTCGTTGGGGCGGCCTTGTTGACGTAGCCGAGCCTGGCTGAAACGAGGCGCGTCCCGATCGTGTAGGCGAAGGGTGCTGCATCTGGCTATGCCCTGGTCGCGCCCCCGGGGCTCGGGCTGCTCCAGAAATAAAGGGAGGAGCGTTGACACTCGCTTTCTACGGTGGCCCTTTCGAGCTTGAAACGCTAAGCATAGCTGAGCTATGCTTAGCTCGAAACTCAACCCAACCCATGAACTCAATCGAACTCGCCAAGAAAATCTCCCTCGATCCTCGCGCTATCGTTCTGACCGGCACGTTCCGCGAACGCGTGAAGACCTCCGATAGCGGCCAAATCTCTGGCTTCATCCCTCACCACGCCATGCGTGGATGTCCGGTTTTGCAGTTCGGCACCGATGGCGAACTCGTCCCCATGCAGCAGGAAGCTGGCGCGATCGAAGCCGACTTCTCGGAACAGCCCATGCCGGAAACGTCGGCCATCACCAGCGCCTACGGCCGCCCCCTCAACATGGTGCACCTGATGTTTGGTCGCCAAGGCGTGTCGGCCAACCCTGGCGAAGCTCGTGTCCTCAAGGAGGCCGGTGAAACTTTCCGCCGCACCATCGGGCAGGTCACGCACCTGGTTGCACTCCCTGTCTTCACTTCGGCGCAGTATGGCGTGGCTGCCGGCCGGCTCTTCCCGCTTGGTCTGTTCACGCAGAACGGTGATCCGATCTGGGTCAACCCGGTCGCGGTCGGCAAACTGCTCAAGGCCGATTATCCGGCCACTCAAGTCCAACGCTCTGTCGCTGCGACGCCCGCGGCCCAAGTGGTGTCTCAGCCCAAAACGAACTGGTATGAACTGACGAGTGCCACCCTCGCCAAGAGCACGAAGCTGGCCGGGAAAAAGCTTCATGATCTCGTCTTGGATACGCGCGCGAATCAGCTCGTGATCGCTGGCCAAGCCGCCGACCAAGCCACCGGCCTCCGCATGGCAAAGCAGGATTACGAGACGATGCAAAATGCTGCCAAGCCGCCCATGCCGCCGCTTCCCGCCGCAAAGACCTCCGCAGCGAAGCGCCTCTCTTCAGCTCGCGTCTGATATTCCCGACGATGAAACCTGAATGCCTCTTCTCCGTAACGCTGCGCGACGAAGAACTCACAACGTTTGTCGTGATTGCACAGTCAGAAGATGCCGCTATCTCGGTGCTCAAGGAAAGCGGCACGGCCGAACGCGATCAGGTGGGTCGAGTCGATATGCTGGCAAGCCTCGAAACCTTGCCCACCGGCGTTGCCAGTCTGCTGGAACAGGGGACGCGCGTTTTAGGCTCTGCGCCACGAGAGGTTATTCCCCAAACCACCACGAGCCACTGGCCAAGCTTGAAGGAACTGCGCGCCGAAATCAGTAAGTCGGCTCGAAGCAACAGCGCCAGCAGGGCGCTTGGGCCATCCGCCGGAGCGTTATTTTCGGCGCTCGAAACCGTCTATTTAGATAAACCCCTCCGCGCAGAAATCTATGATACGAAGGCCGGAGCCATGCTTTGCTACGGTGACGGTCCTACGCGGCGCTCGAAGATCCGCAGGATCGTTGAATGGGCCCTGCGCGATGGGGTGTCTCTTGAGGATGTTTACGAGCCAGTCAACGAAGCCGGCAAGCAGCCTCTGAAAGAGATTCTTCGACGGTTCGGCCTCAAGGAACAACCGCCCATGCCGCCGCTTCCCACCGCAAAGCCCGCTGCGGCGAAACGTTCGTCCCACATCTGATCTTTTCATACCCATGTCCTCTCTCGTCGGATTCATCCGTGAATTCAAGCGCCTGGGCCTGCCAGAAGACAGCGCGCTTGCGGACCTCTTCGAGCGCATCATGCAATCGTTGCTCGATGCGGAGGGTCCGCCGGCGGAGCCGATCGCGGGAATTTCCACCGCGGTTCAAACGGCGATCGCGCGCACTCCGAAGGGGCGCCCGATGTTTCTCTGTCACACTTGGGAAACCGGTTCCTGGACGTGTCTTCTCCTCGATCTGCCTCCGGTAGTCATGGGCCGGCCCGTGTTCCTTCCGAACCCGGCCGGTCGCGGACTGCCACGTGTCGTTACCGACTACCGCAGCCAGAAATTCCAGCGACGCATTGGCGCGGCGTGCCATGCGCTCGGTCTGCCGCCTCCGCCTGAGCCCTGCCGCGTGTGCTCGCGCCTGTCGCCCACTCGCGTATTCCTCGCGTGGGCGCCGATCGAAGTCGCGCCTCCAGCCCTGGTCGGCGACTTGGACAACTACGCGAAGAACGTGCTCGATGCGCTCCAGCGCGCCAGGATCGTTGTCAATGACCGCACGATCGCCGCGATCGCATTCTCTCGCGCCGATCTGCCGGCGCCGGCGCAAACGCTCGATCAGCATCTGCTCGCGGATCTGTTGAAGGTTCGCGCCGAACACCCGAAGCTGAACCGTCGGGCGCTCGCGAAGAAAGCCGGGCTGAGCCAGCGCACCGTGAAACGCCTCCTCAAGGTCGCAGAGGAAGAGGCGGCGCGGCCGAAGGCCTCCGCCGATGAACAGGCGCCCGCCTCTCCTTCCGAGCCCGTTCAAAGCGCGGCGGTCACTCCGATCGCTCCGCGGAGACAATCCCGCAAACCGCGTCCTCGTCGGCGTCCACGCCAGGCGGTCCGCGGCCCCATCCTGATTCCCGCAGCCACGTCACCGATGCCGGCGATCGCGCCCGCTGCTCCCGATCAATCCCCTGTGCCGCCTGCATCGAATTAGCCCCATGCGCTCTAGCCCATCTTCCACGCAACCCAACAAAGACGCCGCGAAGCTTCGCGCCGAAATCCTCCGTCGATTCGTCTTCGTCACGCCGGCGAGCGGTCGCTGGCGTGTTGGGGGCGTCGGCCGCCGCGCCAACGAAATCGGCGAAGAAGTCGCGATCGTTGGTCTCAAGCACGCGAGCAGTCATGAGGTGGTTTTGCGCTTTCCCGACGGGAAGCTCGACAGTTTCAGTCCTATCGACCTCTTCCCGGCGTCGGCTTCGCCTTGCTAGACTTGTCTTTTTTGCGTCACTGTTGCGTTGACTCTCGCTTTCTACGGCCCAGACTCGGCGCATGGGAAAAGGAACTGGTATCCAATGGACCGACGACACCGACAACGTGATCGTCGTTAAGGGCGGTGGTTGGTGGTGCCGCAAACTCTCCGAAGGCTGCTTCGGCTGCTTTGCCGCCGAGCTGAACCAAAACCTCTTCTACGGCGGGAATCGACTCGCCTACTCCGGCCCACCTCCGCCTCTCGTGCTGCGCACGGATCTTCTCGACGGCTGGAGCCGTCAGACCCGCCCGCGCCTGCATTTCGTTGCGAGCATGACCGACGTGTTCGGCGATTGGGTCGATCGCAAGTGGCAGCTCGCGATGTTCGACGCGATGACTGCGGCCCCAAAGCAAATCTTCCAGGTCCTCACCAAGCGGCCGGGAATCTTCGCTGACGCAGCCATTGAATGGTGCGCGCTCCGCGGCCGTGATTCCCTCCCTGACAACATTTGGCCGGGCACAAGCGTGGAGAATCAGAAACGCGCCGACGAACGCCGTGAGGCGTTCCGCCGCATCCCTGCCCGCTACAAGTTCGTCAGCTATGAACCCGCGCTCGATCGTGTTCAGTGGGACGGCTGGGAGTTCGTCAGCCAAATCATCAGCGGCGGCGAAAGTGGTAAACGCGCCCGCCCCTCTCATCAGGCGTGGCACCGCGAGACGCGCGATTGGTGCGCCAAGCATCACGTCGCGTTTTTCTTCAAACAGTGGGGCGAGTTTCTTCCCGAAGACCAGGTGGACGCGGAAGGACAAAAGTCGTGTGCGTCCAACTGGACTTCCCGCGTTCACACCTGGGAAGATGAATCCCACTCGACACGCATCGGAAAACACCAGGCCGGCGGGATGCTCGACGGCCGTGCACATCTCGATTTTCCCGCGTTCGATCATCCGGCACTGAGCAAGCGACCGAAGGTTGCCGCATGATCGAGCCCGGCAAAGTAGATCAGCGATCGCACGGGCGCTACGGACGCCGCGGGCTTCCAGCAGATGTCGTTGATCGCATGTATCGCGATTATCAGCGGCTGAAGTCTCTTTCAAAGACAGCGGCTATCTACGGGCGCACGCGCCAAGCGATGTGGGAAATTCTCAAGACAAGAAACCTCCAACTTCGCACGCGCCGGTTTCGAGAGAAGATCGTCCACAATGGGGAAGCCTACACGCTCCATAAGGGCTATCTTCGCCGCACACGTGGCGATCGCATGCCTCTTCACCACGTCATCTGGACTGAGGCGAACGGGCCGATCCCAGACGGCTGCAATCTCTACTTCAAAGACGGAGATAATCAAAACTGTCGCCTCTCGAACATCGTCTGCGCACCGATCGCCGATGTCACCCGAGCCACGGCGACCGGAGATAATCAGTTCACGAAGGCTCGCCAGGCGGCGGCCGTCGCCGAGCTGGACGGTGTGTTGCGAGGCATGGCAGCCAACAAAGCCCGCAGGCACTTCGATCTCTGCATTGATGCCAGCGACCTTGCTCAAGCTGGCCGCATCGCCGTCGCCAACGCAGCACGTCGGTTCGCTCGCGAGAAGCTTACCGGCCCGTGGCGGCCCTATGTCATCGCCGCCGCGCGGAACGCGATGGCGAGCTGGGTCAGAAAACACGGCCGCAATGTGCGAACGCCAGCTAACAAATTCTTCACCGCCGGCGTTTCCGAAATCTCCATTCAGGCCCCCGTCACTGCCGACAGTGACAGTTCCACTTTTGAGGAACTTTTCCTCGGACAGGACGAAACGACCACCGGCAGCGTCGATCGCACCGCGATGTTCCAGACGCTCGCCAAGCGCATGAAGCGGCTCCCCGCCGGGGACCGTGCGCTGCTGCATGCCTACTATTTCAAAGAACAAACGCTCCACCAGATCGCGGTCGGCTTGGGTGTCACACGGCAGGCCATCCATCTTCGGATGAAGCGGATTATCGCAACGCTCCGCCGCAGTCGGAACCTAAAGCGAGTGAAGCGTGAGGTTGCCGCATGATTACGAAGCTCGATCGCGCCGTCATCCGCTACCTGCGCGTCCTCGGCAGGCCGAAACCGCCGCACAAGGACGAGCGCGCATGGATGCAGCTCATGGACGAACTCGATCGCGACGCGCTTCGCCGTGCTCGATGCGATCGTGAGAAAGGCACGTTACAGCCGACTCAAGGGGCAGGCGCAAACTGGCCGGAAGCTGTGGCGCACGAAGTCTAATCTGCATCGCCCGCCCGTTTAATTGCTACCGTTGACTTGTCTCCGCTATGTCATTTGCGCATTGACCCTCGCTTTCTGGCCCGGCACCCTGCCGCGGTCAGGTAAACCAAAATCCAAACAACAAACCCACCCGCCACATGGCTTCATTCAACAAACTCGTCCTCGTCGGGAATCTCACCGGAGATCCCGAACTTCGCTACACCCCGCAGGGGAAAGCCGTCGCATCGTTCCGCCTCGCCGTGAACGACCCCTACGACGAAAACGAAACGGTCTTCATCGAGATCGAGGTATGGGAAAAGCGCGCCGAGAACTGCGCCAAATACCTCAAGAAGGGCTCGCCCGCCCTGGTCGAAGGTCGCCTCCGCATGAACACCTGGGAGGATAAGACGACCAAGGAAAAGCGCAGCAAGCTCTTCTGCACGGCTATCGACGTGCAGTTCCTCGGCCGCAAGCCCGAGGGCGCCGACTCCGGCGCCAGCGAAGAGCCGCCGCCCGCACCGCCGGCCCCCGCTGCGCCGAAATCCACCCGGAAGCGCTAATCTCGATCGCTTCTCACCATGCCCGCATCCGACCTCGCAGGCCTTTCAAACGAAGAGCTGCTTCGTCGCATCGACGCGTGCATGTCCGAACTCTCCACGCTGCGCCAGGCAGTGGCGCAGCGTGGTGTTGCCGGCGAGGCCTCCAGCGCCGCCGGCAATACCGACCATTACGCCGACCTCGACACGATCCGCTCGATCGTTGCGCTTCACTTCCGAGTGCCCGAGGCGGAAATCTGCGTCGCCAATTCACGCCCTGGCTCGCGTGCTGGCCGTTTATCTGAGCCAAGGAAGCTCCTTTATTTCCTCGCCCTCGAATTCACGCGCCATTCGCAGCAAGAGATCGGCCGCTACGTCGATCGCACACATGGCGCGGTAAGTTCAGGCGCCTCCAGCGTCAGGGACCACATCGACACATGCGCTGAGTATCGCGCAGTGGTCGCCAGCCTTCGGCGCCAGGTCTCCACCGCTCTCACCGCACTTCACGATCGTTCCGATGAAAACCTCCCGCTCCCATTTCACTCCCACGCCCGAGCAGGCTGAAGGCGTCGCCATCAGCACCAAGCTCGGCCCCGGCGAACTACTGCTCTACAACGCCTACGCCGGTTCCGGTAAGACTTCGACGCTCGAACTCATTTCCGATGCGGTCTCGCGCGACTGGCGCGTGCTCTATATCTGCTACAACGCCGATATGGCGCGGGAAGCCGCCGGCAGGTTGCCGAAGAATGTCACGAGCAAGACCGCTCACAGCCTCGCCTACGGAGCGATGATCCCGAAGAACCCGACGTGGAAGACACGCCTTGGCAACCTTCGTGCACGAGACCTCCAAACGCTTTTGCGGATCAGCTCATCTGACGAGGCGCAAGCGGTGGTCGATGTCTTCAACTACTTCCTCTGCCTTCCGCTCGATTCCGGCAGCGTGGCGAGTCCCGTCGATGCGTTCACATCGCAACTCGTCATCGACGCCGGCTGGGGAATGCTCGCGCCCCTAGAGAAAGCTTCTGTGATTCGGGGCTGCATCGCGCTCTATCGCTCGATCTTCGAGGGAGTCGGCCCGGCCGTAGCGGTCCCACACGACGCATACCTCTGGGCTTACATTTACTCGGCGCCCGTTGTGCCTTTCGACCTGGTGCTCGTGGACGAGTCCCAGGACCTCAATCCCCTGCTGCTGCGGTTCGTTGAACTCCAGCTCGCCGCTGGCAAGCGCGTCGTGATGGTTGGCGATCGCCACCAAGCCATCTACGCCTTTCGCCGAGCGACCAATGCGCTGGAGAAAATGGCCGATCGAGCGAACTACAGTCTCACCCTCACGCAATCGTTCCGATTTCCTCAACTCGTGGCGAATCAGGCTTCGCGCTTGCTCAACGATTTCAAAGGCGACCCGGTTAAGCTGATCGGCCGCGGCAAAGGAACGAAGTCGCCGAGCGAAGCCACGACGACGTGCTTCATCGCGCGAACCAATGCCGCCTTGGTGGACAAGGCGGCGTCGCTCCTCAATCAGCGGCGCACGCGGTTCCACTTCGCGGCCACCCGCGAACAGGATGGTTTCAAGCCCACAGGCCCCTACAAGTTTTCGGAGATTCGTGACGTGTATTCCCTCTGGACCGGACGCAGTGGCAACGTGCGCACTCCTTGGCTGCGGCAATTCGCTTCCTACGGTGCGCTGCTCGACTACGCCAATCCGCCCGAATCCGAGAACGGCAAGGGCGGCGATGCCGAATTGAAGTCGATGACTGCGCTCATCGACAGATACAGCACGGCCGTGCCGCACATCCTCAGCGAGATCGAGGCGGCGTGCACGGGCCCTGATGAAGCCCACGATCGCGCTCTCTAGCGCGCACCGATCGAAGGGCAAGGAGTGGGACTTCACCCAACTCTCCGACGATTTCCTTCCGCTCGACAACTCGGAGAAGCTGGCGAAGTTCCGCTCTTCTGTAACGCCTGCGGAATTCTCCGAGTCGGTGAACCTGCTCTATGTCGCCGCCACGCGATGCCGCCTGCGCTCCACGCTGCCGAGCAACTGCCAAAACTATTTCAATCCGCCGGCGGGCAACGTTCCGTCGTCTCTCGCCTCTGGTCGTCGCTGATGGAAAGCGAACAGTCCATTCATGATCTGCCCGAACTGCCCTCAAGCGAGGCCTACGCGCTCACGGCCGGTTGCCATGCGGCTCGCGCCGGGATGAGTCACAAGACGAACCCGTATCCTTTTGAGGGCGCCACCTGGCTATTGCACCTCCGCTGGTTCGATGGCTGGGTCAACACGCACTTTGCCAGAGACCTCTACGCGCTCAATGAATACGAGCGCAGCCTGGCGCCGGCCGCGGATCGAGATCGCCCGACGCCGGCCGAAACGCTCTAATCGCCCCTTCCCCATGCCTCAACCGTTGCCCTCCAAACAGAAAATCTACGACGCCCGATTGGTGATCGCGGACTGGATGCGGCTACCTCACGGGATTCGGAAACGGGGCATGCCCAAGGCCGTTCGTGAAGCCTACCGCATACAGGGCATCTGGCTCTCGCACGAGATGCCCCCCGAAGTGAAGCGAAACGGAGGCCTGCGCGCCGCCAAGTCGGCCGTGAATCTTGCCAGGAAGGCTCAGGCCTCCACGGAGCGCAGCGCCAAGACACGTCTCGCCACATTCCCCCGTGAGATCCTGCCGACCAACGCCAAGCTGCTGGTCCGCTTCAACCGAAATACCGAGGGACGCACCTGGACGCAGGTTGTCCTCGAACATGATGGCTACCGCTACCGCGTTTCTGCGGCCGTAGCGCAGCGCAGGACCGCGGCCCCCCTCGGACCCTGGGAAGACATTCCGAAACGCGTTTTAGGCCCGTTGCCGTCGTTCCTGCGCCGTTTCCTGCATCACATGGGAGCGTCGTCAGCGACACGTCGCTGAGCGCCAAAAGAGAAGCCCGGCGCACCTGTTGGCGCGGCCGGGCCGGAGACGAGACCCACTGATGATGGAGATCGCCCCCGCCGGCGATCTTCGCTGCACCCGTTACCCCCTCAAGCCGGAAAGCCGGCTAGTTGTTCTTGATGATGTAGTGGACAGGCGCGTTCTGCTCTTTCGTGCCATCCTTCTTCACCTTGCCGGCGCTCTCGCCCTGGGCTGTCACCGTAGGCGGCGTAATCACGCCATTGAAGATTTGGGTAACATCCGGCGCCGGGAGATAGAGACTGTTGCCTGCTTGCGAGGCCTTCACGGTGATCTGGCCCGCACCGGTCACGGTCAGATTCTTGCCCGAGATCGTAGCGGGGCCGCTGACGACAACCAGCGTTACCGGGAGACCGCTGGTTGCGTCTGCCGTCAACGTGTAAGGCGCAGACCGCATTTCGAGATCGCCGGGGTTCGGGAAGGTGATCGTTTGGGCCAATTTGGAGGCGAAGGTCGCAGTCACCACATGGTCAGTGTCCATGAGGATCGAGCCGGCCGTTGCAGCCCCGGTGTAGTCGCCACTCCACCCCACGAAATAGTGAGTGGAGTCCGGCGTCGCACTGAAGCTCGCCATGTCGTTAATCGAATACGAACCGCCTCCGGTCACTGATCCGCCGGCGTTCATGTTCACGGTGAGAACCGCCATCGGCGGTCCGAATGTCGCGGTCACGGCCTTGTTGCTGTCCATCAGCAACGCCGCGGGATTGGCGTTGCCCGACATCGCCCCGCTCCAACTCTTGAACACTTGGCCATTTGTTCCTGCGGCCGTGAGAGTCGCCGTCGCACCTTGGGAATAGGTGCCGGCGCCGGTGACATTCCCCGATCCGACCACCGTCACAGTCAGCGTGACGGGAGGCGGGCTAACCACCACCGACGCCGATTGAGTCGCCGTCCCGCCTGGTCCCGTCGCGGTCACGGTGTAAACGTGGGTGCCGGCGGGCAACCCGCTGACCGCCTGCGAGCCGCTGGCCGCAGTGGAGGTGAGGCTTGTTCCGCTCACCGTTACGCTCGTCGCATTCGTTGTGCTCCACACAACGGTGATGTTGTGCGGCGCGGTGCCGGTCGCCGGCGCCGCGCTGATCGTCGCGGTCGGAATGTTCGAGCCGTCGCCTTGCAGCGCGTAGTAGAGGGGGGTCGCCGCCGAATCGTTGCTCACCACTTGGAGCACGCCTGTTCGCGTGCCCGTGGTGGCCGGAGAGAATGTCAGCACAACGTTTGTGGTGCTGCTCGCGGCCGTCGTTGCCGACGAAGCAGCAGAGGTAAATTCTGCGGCCACTGTGTCGCCGGCGGCCGTCAAGGTCGTGACGTTCAGGACAGAGTTGCCGGTATTTCCGATCGCGAGTGTTCGTGTGCTGCTCCCGCCAGGGGCCGCGGCGGGAAATACGATTGTGCCTGAGCTGTTGACGACGGTGACGGAGGCGGAGGCGGTGTTGGAAGCGGAATAGTTGGTGTCGGCCGGAGACTGCACCGTGACGGTGTAGGTGCCGGCCGTCGGGAAGGACACCGCCTTGGTCGAGCCCGAGCCGGAGGCGCCCGAGCTGCCGCCCCAGGTGTAGCCGGCGCTGCTCTGCGCCCCGGAGGCGGTGAACGTGACCGAGCCGCCGGCGACGACCGTGCTCGATGTCGGCGAGATCGAGACGGTCTGCCCGGCCTGCGTGATCGTCGCCGAGGCCGTGGAGGTCGCCGTCGCACCGGCCGAGTTCGTGGCCGTCAACGTCCACGAGTAGGTGCCGGGCGCCAGGCTGCCCAGCGTGCTCGATCCACTCGGCACGCTCACTGCCTGCGCTCCGGTGAAGCCAGGACCGCTCACCGTCGCGCTCGTCGCGTTCGTCGTGCTCCAGTTCAGCGTCACGTTGCCAGGATACGCACCGCTGTTGATCGTGCGGCTCAGCGTCGCCGTCGGCGCCGCCACCACTGTCACCGTCGCACTCGCCGTGTTCGAGGCCGTGTAGTTGGTATCAGCCCCCGCATAAACAGTGACCGAGTATGTGCCAGGCGTGGCAAACGCGACCGCCTTGCTGCTTCCAGATCCAGATGCGCTTCCACCCCAAGTGTAACCTACGCTGCTGAGTCCACCGGAAGCCGTGAAGGTGACAGACCCGCCCGCCGTCACCGTGGCCGTCGTTGGAGACACGGCAACTGATGTCTGCGGAGCTTGAGCGATAGTTTGTGAGACCGTGGACGTTGCTGCTGTCCCTGCGGCATTGGTGGCCGTCAGGGTCCAAGTGTAGGAACCGGCATTCAGATTTGTGAGCGAAACACCAGTCCCTGATGTCGGCGAATTCGTGATGGTCCCGCTCGTCGGCGCGCTCTGCGAGATCGCGGCCGATGTCGAGTTGGCAAATGACGGCGTGAGCGTCACGCTGCCGGGATACGTCCCGCTCGCGACAGTCTTGGCGAGGCTAGCCGTCGGCGCCGCAACTACTGTGATCGTTGCGGTCGCGGTGTTGGACCCGTTGTAGTTCGTGTTGCCGGAATCAACGACCGTGACGGTGAACGTGCCGGCGGTAGAGAAAACAACCGCCTTGGATGATCCGCTACCGCTGGCGCCGGCGGAGCCGCCCCAGGTGTAACTCGTGTTCCCTCCACTTGCGGTGAAGGTGATGGTTCCCCCAACCGTGATCGTCTGGCTGGATGGTGAGATGGAAACAGTCTGGTTGGCTTTCGCCACCGTGACCGTCGCGGTCTGGAAAGATGAGGTCGCGCCAGTCGAGTCCGCACCGCGCGATCGGAAATAGAAGATACCGGCAGAAGGCGGATTCCAGGTGACGGTGAGCGTGTTGCTCGATGTGTTCGCACCATCCCACCGCGTTGCGCTGGAAGTCGTGCCGTTCCACGTCGTCCCGCCAGCAACCCAGCTCGCATTATCCGTCGAGTAGTCGATTGCGTGGGAAGTCAGATTCGCGTCCGCATCCGTCGTCGTGCTCGTGATCGTCGCAGATCCGCCCCATGTCATCGACGCGGGCGAAGCGCTGAGCGTCGTTGAGGGGACGGTGTTCGAGACCGTGAACGTAGCATCGACAGAGGTTGAGTTGTAGTTCCCGTCACCCGGGTAGGTCGCCCGGACGGTGTAGCTGCCAGGATAGAGCACTGTGCCGACACCGACCGCCCCGCTGGAGGGGGCCGCGCCGGTGCCGGCGGCAGCGACGATGGTATAGGAGACGGCTCCCGTGGGAGTCGCGACAGAGCTGGAATAGGGATTGGCGAAAGACGCGTTGAGGTCTGCGGCGGTCAGCGATCGACTGGATGAGTAAGCCTTGCCAGCGAAGGTCGCCGACGGGGTGGCCTTCGTCACGGTTACGGACGCATAGCCAACACAGTTGTTATTCCAGTTGTTGGTGTCAGAGGACGCCCAAACAATCCCGTCGTTCGCATTGGAGTGAAAAGTGACAGACCCAACCCATGTCGGTAGGAAAGTGATGCTGCGACTGCTGCTTCCGCCTGAGACCACGCCGCTCGTGTAGGACGCGGCTGTGATATACGGTGTCGTAGGATGGTTGCCCCACCCCGTGCTGTGATCCGTCATGGTCCCGCGATTCCAGTCGGTTCCATCCTGGCGCAAGACGAGGAGACCGTGGAATGCCAAATTCGCATCGGCATCTGTCGCTGTCGAAAACGCTGTTACGCTCTGACCAAATGCGATCGTGCCGGCACTAACGGCCGTGTTTACGATCGGGTAGCGATCCGTAGGATAGTAGTTGCCCGATTGTATCCAAGTCGAACTTGCCCCCATCGCATCGTATGCGGCGGCGCGGTAGGTGTAGTAATTGTTTGGTTGGATACCAACGGAGAACGTCGTTGCCGGCGAGACACTGCTGGATGTCGAGCCGAAGGAAGTGTCAGTGTAAGCCTCCCACGCGCCTCCATTGGTGCTTCGCTGAACCACAATGCGCGTGAGATTGCCATCGGGGTCAGATGCCTGCGCTCTGGCATAGTGGGTGCCGCCGTAGTAGAATGTGCCGGGGATGTCATACCACGAGATGGACGGCGCGGAATTCGGCGGCGCAACGATGCTCACATACGCATACTTCGCGGGAGGCGTTCCCCAAGTATCCCATGAACCGCCCCAGTCGATCGCTCCGCCGTTGTAATCCACATCGCCGGCGGCTCCGCCGCGAAACGCAGGCTTGGCGCGGAGAACCACAGTGCTGCCTGTGCCGCCAGCCGTGATGTTGTAGGTCTGCGATCGGTTGGCCCCAACGTTCACATCGGAGCTACCCCAGTTCCACGACGCACCTCCGTCCGTAGAATACTGCACATGCCAAAAGCCGATCTGCTCAGAATCGTAGCCGTCGGTCGCCGCACTCGCCGTGATCGAGACATTTGAACCGGCATACGCGGTGCCTGGCGCTGAAATACTCAGGCTGCGCGACTTCGCGTAGAAGGAAATCACTGGGGTATCCACGTAGCGGCTGCCACTAGCCAGCAAACTGCCGTAGATCGTCCAATATCCCGCGCTTGGCGGTGTCCAATTAGCGGCCCCGTTCCAACTCGCTGCGTTCATCACCGCGGTTGCGCTGTGCCAACCCCAATACTGGGTGTGGAGAACAACGCTTTGCCCAGTGCTGTTGTTGTAGGCCCAAATCTGGCCGCCATCAGATTCCCCATAGATCACCAACCCGCCGTTGCTGCCCGAAACGACCTGAGTGCTGCCCGCGACCAAGGCACCACCATTGCCGACATTCCACGTTCCATAGGTGTAGGCCTCCGCAAAAGCTCGACTGCTCAGCACGAGGCCGAACAACGCGAGGCCGACGATACGGGCTATGTTGAAATGTCGCATGTCTTGGCTGCGATGGACGATTATTTCTTCGCCTTCGGTTCCTGTGCGTTCGTTACCGTGGCATTGCCTGCCGTCTGCTCGCGTAGATGACGGCGGTAATCGACGACTTTCTGCACGTCGTCGCGACGATCCGGCGCGCGTTGCGCCGCAAGATCCACGACGCGCTTTTCCAGCGCGGCAAGGGCCTCATTGAGGCGCTTCACCGCATCCTGCAACTCGGGGGCCTTGTAAGCTTCGCGGATAAACTTCTCGGCTTCACGATAGCGCTCTAGGGGGAGCCCGTTCGGCATCACGAAGCTTTCGCTTACAACCGGGGCAAGTTGCTGACCTTTCCCCAAGGGGGCCGGCGCCGGGGTAGCCGGCGCTTTCGTCGGCTCCGCGGAGAAAAGCGAGCACGCAGCGGCGGCCGTGATAATGTAGAGAAGTATTTTTTTCATGATGCGTAGTGATCGAAATTAGAACCACGAGATGCCGATGCGCGGAGCCAGGCCGGTGCCGGTGAGCGAACACGTTGCCGTGTTGGAACTGGCGGTGACGGTGAGCGTGCCGGTGTTGCTCCCGATCGCCGCGTTCGGGCCGAAGGTAAGCGTGAGCGTGACACTCGCACCTGGCGTCAGGGTGTAGGGCAGCGAAAGGCTGCTCGAAGCATACTTTCCGCTGACGCCAATCGCGGTGACTGTCACCGTCGAGTTGCCTGGATTGGACAGCGTAACCGTTCTGGTCGCGGTTGTCGGTGTGCCGGCAAGCGTGTCGCGATATACGCTCCCGAAATCCAGACTCGAAACCGAAAGCGTCACGTTGCCAGTCGGGTTGACGACGGTGACGGAGGCGGAGGCGGTGTTGGAAGCGGAATAGTTGGTGTCGGCCGGAGACTGCACCGTGACGGTGTAGGTGCCGGCCGTCGGGAAGGACACCGCCTTGGTCGAGCCCGAGCCGGAGGCGCCCGAGCTGCCGCCCCAGGTGTAGCCGGCGCTGCTCTGCGCCCCGGAGGCGGTGAACGTGACCGAGCCGCCGGCGACGACCGTGCTCGATGTCGGCGAGATCGAGACGGTCTGCCCGGCCTGCGTGATCGTCGCCGAGGCCGTGGAGGTCGCCGTCGCACCGGCCGAGTTCGTGGCCGTCAACGTCCACGAGTAGGTGCCGGGCGCCAGGCTGCCCAGCGTGCTCGATCCACTCGGCACGCTCACTGCCTGCGCTCCGGTGAAGCCAGGACCGCTCACCGTCGCGCTCGTCGCGTTCGTCGTGCTCCAGTTCAGCGTCACGTTGCCAGGATACGCACCGCTGTTGATCGTGCGGCTCAGCGTCGCCGTCGGCGCCGCCACCACTGTCACCGTCGCACTCGCCGTGTTCGAGGCCGTGTATGCGCCGCCGGCAGGCGAATAGACTGTCACCGTAACAGTGCCCACGGAGTTGAAAGTGACCGCTTTGGTCGAACCCGAGCCGGAGGCGCCGGAGCTACCACCCCACACATAACCGTTCTGTCCGCCCGATGCGGTGAAAGTGACCGCCGCCCCGACCGTCA
Source organism: Oleiharenicola sp. Vm1 (assembly GCF_047777955.1). Taxonomy (GTDB): domain Bacteria; phylum Verrucomicrobiota; class Verrucomicrobiia; order Opitutales; family Opitutaceae; genus Didemnitutus. The sequence continues at coordinate 95,866 of NZ_CP180536.1, read as the reverse complement.
CCGTCTGGCTAACAGGAGAGATTGAAACGCTCTGCCCCTGCAATTGGGTGCCGGTAGCCGGCTGGCTCAGCGTTTGGTAGGTGTTATACGTCGAGACGTTCCGCTTGCCCCCGAGGTTGGACACTTCGCCCTGCTCCCAGTCACGCTGTTGATTCTTAGTTTGCGTGAAGCTCTGGCCGTAGGGAACCGTGCTCGGATCAGGCGACCACGAGGAGGTGTCATACCAGTCTCGCGTCATGATATTGTAGGGCGTCCAAGTCACCTGCGTCCCCGTCGCGGATTGGTAGATAGTCTGGTTGGTATAGTAAACGGTCTGGTATCGTTTCTGCGTCGGGTCCGTGCTCAAATACTCGCCACGCTCCCAGTCGCGTTGCTGATTCTTGCTTTGCGTGAAGCTCTGGCCGTAGGGAACCGTGCTCGGATCAGGCGACCACGAGGAGGTGTCATACCAGTCTCGCGTCATCACATCGTAGGGAACCCAAGTCGCCGATGATGTGATCGTCACATATTGATTCAGGCCCCAAGAATTGCCGTTACCATCGTCCAACACCCATGCGTATCCGATAAGATAGCGCCCCGGTGCAACGCCGTCTGTGTTGATGAAGAATTCCCAATCGAGCGTTTCCGCATCAACGTGGGATACAACCGTCGCCCAACTCACATACGTGACCACTCCGGCGCCGACACCGTTGTTTTTTCCGACTTGATTGAATCCCAAGCTTTGAGTGCCGGTGTTCTGCTGGAAGGAATAATCCCACTCTTCAACAACGGCAAAGGCGTCCATAAAGGACGCCAGGAAGCCAAGCAGCAGTATCGTGCAACGGAGTATCTTCATCGGCACGGATTACTTCGCCACCGCGGCGACCTGCACGCCGGGTTGCGGATTGTTAAGCGCCGGGTAGGCGACAATCTCGAATTTCTTGCTGCCGTATTTCTTTTTGCCGATGTCGGCCAAGATCGACAGCATATCAATCTCCTCGCCCTCGGGAATGGGACGACTGAGCGTGCCCGAGAACGGCGAGTAAACGTAGAGCCGCCCCGAATAGACGAACATCGCGCAGGGTTGCTCGCCTTCGTCGGTCGAGTAGCCAAAGGCCATCGGCAGACGGTCCTTCGCCATGCGGGCAATGAGGTTGCCGACGACATTGAGCGCACGGGCCTTCGTCATCTCGCCTTCGATGTCGAGGACGCGAGTGCCGCGCTCGTAGGCAACCATGATCTGCTTCGTCACGAATTCCTGGAGCTTTTTCTCGAAACGATAGGGCGCGCGAAGAAGCGCCATATCATTCCCGAGCGAGAAACCGCCGTTGTAGCCGTCGTAGCCGAAGACGCGCTTGCCGTCGGAGAGAACCGCAACGGCATGCTTACCCTGCTCGGTCACGGTGACATTGGCCCTGATTTCGGGGCGAACGGCGCGCACCGTGTCAACGAAGAGAACAGCACGCGGAACACAGCCGCGGGGAAGGTCGCCGACATCGAGGGCCGGCACGGTGGAGAGATCGGCAAACGCAGGTGTTTGCTCGGAAGTATTCGTTGCAGCCATGCCCCGATTCACGGCGACAAGCGCGAGCGAGGCGATGGCAAACAGGGCGGTCTTCATGGCGGAGCGGAAGGAGGTTTCGGTAGAGTGCATAATGACACTATTGAGACAAGTCCACTCGGTTCACAAGTCTTATTTTTAGCTTTTTAGATTTTTAGCTTCTTAGCTTTGCTAAATACCTAGTTTGCTAGTTTTCTATTTTTTGCGTTTCGTGCCCGCCCGCGCCTGCTGCTCGGCGGCCATCCGCAGCAGAACATCGGCATGGCACGCCACCCCAGGAGGGCAAAAGCACGCCAGGCTCTTCCCGAAAAGCGGAGACAAGTCCCACCCCTCCTGTCGAATCTTTGCCTCGAACAGCTCGACCGCGCGGCCGTTATCCAAGACGGCCGCCGGATTCCGTGGATCTGGATCGCCGACCCGAAACGGGTTTCCCCATCGCCCAGGGCGCGCCACCTTCACGCACTCAGGCGGCATGCGCCAGCCCCGCGACCGGCGCAGCTGAACCCGAACCGGCAGCCCGCCATTACAGGTTTCTAGCTTTTTAGCTTTTATCGACTCGCCCTCTGCCGTGTTCTCGATCGCCTCGGCTGAGATGTAGCAATAGGACGCCGCCCGCCGGAGCGGGCTATACGCCCGGCTCCCCTTCGGGAGAAACTGGCCCGTGATGCGACACCAACCATCCTTGCGCGTCTTAACGCCGGCGAAGGCCTGCGGCTCTTTGTGGATCGCTCTGCTTCGGACAACCACCAAGCCGACGCCAAGGCGTCGCACGAGCACACCCGGGACAGGATCGAATGGGCAAGCGAGGCTCATTTAGCTTTCTGGCTTTTTAGCTTTTTAGCTTCTCTCCACCGGCGGGATGATACGCCGGCAAAAATCCCACAGCGCCAAGACGAGCACAAGCCCGACCCCGCCGACACGCCACCATTGCCGCTCACTGAGCGCGCAGCCGACGTAGAACGCTGCGAGCACCGAGGATAGGGCCGCGCGCGCGAGCGCCACGCGGTTCATTGGATCTGAAAGGTCCTGGCGGGGGTGTTTCATGGGTTTAGTTTTTTAGCTTGCTAGTCTTTTAGCTTTTTAGCTTCTTAGCAGCAAGATGAAAACCGTTCTCGTGGCCCAGAGCAAAGGCGGCGTCGGCAAATCCACCTTGGTTTGCCTCCAGGCGATGGCGCTCAATCACTGCGGCGTTGCCGTCGCAGTGTGCGACCTCGACATGCAAGGCACCACCAGCTCCTGGCTGACCGAACAGCTCCCCAAGCTGCCCAACATCGAAATTCTGCCGCAGCCCGACACGAAGCCGAGCCGCCCCGCAGCCCTCCTCCTGATCGACACCGCAGGGCGCGGCGACTTCGCCGCGATCATGGATACCATGCCAGCCGCCGACCTCTACCTTGTCCCCGCAACCCCCGCGATTGAGGACATCCGCATTGCCGGCAAAACAGTGGCTCTGCTCAAGCAGCATCGGCCCCAAGCCGTGATCCGCCTGATCTGGAACCGCATTCGCGAGGGGCACAGCGACAGCGACGAGACGTATCTCCAAGCCTTCACCGAGCAAATCGGAGTGCCGGCGCTCCGCAACCGCATCCACGAGAGCAAGCCCTACCGCGACGCCCGCTTCCCGCCACCGACCGGCGGGTGGGCGAGGGCAACCACGAGCAAGTATGCCAAGGAGCTGCCGGCCGTCGCGACCGAGATTCTGTCATTGCTTGTTTAGGTTTCTAGGTTTTTAGTTTTTTAGCTTCCTAGCAATATGGCCGTAGATGCACACTGGATCAAAATCGGTAGCGTGAAGATCCCGCTGCCGAAGGTGCAGCGCGCTACTTGGCTCCGCATTATCCGTCGCGGACTGCTCCCGATCGCCGCCGCGTGGGCTATCTACCTGGTGCCAATGCCGCCCAGTTTAAGCCTAGTCCGCGCCGGCCTGATCTTGGCCACCGGCATTTACTTTCTCAATTCACTCCGAGGCTTCGTCAACGACCTCAACCAATACACCGCCCATGTCCGCAGCAGCACATCCCCCAAAAAGCCCGTCGGTAACGGTGACGCGAAAGCCCAAGCAGCCGCGCTGGGCGCACGCTTGCTTGCCACAACCATTGCAGCGCATACCGCGCCCGCGGCGGCCCCAGCTTCCGATGCTCCGCCGGCCGCGCCGGCCCCGAAGCCCAAGTCCTCGCCTCCGCCCAGCCCCAAGAAGGCGCACCCGCCTGCCGCTCCCGCACCCGCCGCACCCTCGGCGGCGGGCGAGAAGCGCACTCCACGCAATCCCCCCAACCAACTCATGGCCCAGGGCGACCCGCCGAAGAAGGTCTGCTATAACGTCGATCCCGCTCTGTCGAAACACCTCCTCAGCTTCAAATTCGGCCTCAACATGCAGGGCGTGAACCGCAAGGTGAACGACACGATGGTGTCGCTCTTCGCGCTCTCGCAGCTTCCCGCCGGCGAAAATGGGTCGGGCGTGACGCCCGAACTCGCCGAGGCATACCGGCAGTTTGTCAACGAACGCTTCCCCAAGGAGGGTGCGGCTGAGAGTTGACAATCATCCGCTTAAAGTCCTCGCCATCATCAGTTACAGTGTCCGCCGTGTTCACAGAATCCCCTCAAACTCCCACAGGTAAGCGTGACCGGTCACGCCGCCACACGGGCCAGTTGAGCGCCACATTGCGAAAGCAAAGGCAGCGGGCACGGCAGAAGAAGGACGGTTTCGTCCGCCTCGAAATCTTGGTGAGTGACACGGTGGCCAAGAACTTGGTCGCGACGGCCACGCTGACTGGTGGCACGACGAAGGAAGAGGCTGCATTCCTCGTGACAGCCACCGCCGCGCGTGATCTGCGGGAAATGGACGCACTGGCCAAGAAAGCCGGGGAACTATGGCTCCGCGCCGAGCCATATCTGGCCGTCGCCTCCTACCTCGTTGCACCAGGCGCATCATTCCGCTGTAAAGACCGCGTGCTTACCCATGCCGAATGGCAACCGATCCAGACCGAGTTGTTCGCGATTCGGGACGGCCTCGCCGCGCGGCGGCGCTGGGATAAGCGCCGGATCGAGGACTTTTTCCGCCAAGCGGCAGCTCGCCTAAAGCCGCCGACTGCCGTAAAAAGCTAATTTCCTATTTTCCTATTTTTCACCCAATCCAACCATGACGCTATCCACTGCCGAAATTCACGTCCGCGCCTGCGTGCGCGGCATCCTTCCCGAGGCAGAGGCCGAAAAGCTGCTCGCTGATGAAGCGTGGCTCGATGCCGAAGTCTCCAACGTGCTGGCGGCCGTCACGGACGCCCAGGGCGAGAACGCTCACGATCTGGCGGGGCAGGAGAGGGGCTTGGCCGCTTACAACGAAGACTTGCGCGCCAGGATCGGCGCCGGCGCTCGATGAGCGGGGACACCAGCGATTCGCCTGCGCAATACTGCACGATCCGGCCCGAGTTTCGGGACGCCGGCGAGCCGTATGCCGTTTACCTCGTGGTAGAGGACAACGGCGATCGTCTGCGGATTCAGCCCGTCGAGTGGGCTCACGGGATGATCGTCCCGATCGAGACCGTGGGCCGCGACATGATCGACCTGGTGAAACTGGATGATGTGGGTTCACGCTCGGTCCCAGACATGCCTCCACTCCCTCAGAAACCAGCCGCCAGCGAAGCCAGGACGAGAAACCGATGAAGACCTCCGAGATGACCTTCGCGGAATGGCTGCGCGCGCTCGATCGGCGCGGCAGCACCGAAGACCCGATCTATTGCGATGGTCGCGAGACCACCCCGACGGAGCTTGCCCACCGGTTCGACTCGCTCGAACGAATCGCCGGTGTTCGCATCCAATACTTCGGCGGAACGCCTCTGCATCTGATCGCCGGAACCGCCGGCGGCATGCTCCGCGAGCGAGCGCGCACGGTTCGGATTTGCGCTTAGTAAGCCTCTACCCCCCTTTTATGGGGGGTTTCTATTGACTTAGCGGGCGTGGCCTCCGAAGCTCGGGGCACATGCTAAACGCAGCCATGTATGCCGCGTTGCGGAAACTAGAGCGTCATCCGGTTCTCCGCAAAAAAGACATCCACAAACTCTTCCCTGAAGAGTCGGAGAAGACGTTGGTGAAATCGCTCTCGCGCATGACGACCGCGGGCCTGCTCACTCGCGTGGCCCGCGATCTCTACATCAACACACTGGCGCCGCGAAATCCGCATCTCCTCGAAGAAATCGCCCGTGCCGCGAGACCGGGATGCTTCATGTATGTGAGCCTTGAATCTGCTCTCTCAGAACACGGGCGTATTTCGCAGGTGCCGCTGGTCCTGACGGTGATGACAGACGGCAGCGCCGGCGTCGTGAGAACCACGCTCGGCACGATCGAGTTCACCCACACGAAGCGGACGGCCGCAGAAATGCTCGCTCGGTCAGTCCACGTTGACGGCCGTCCGCTCCGCGTGGCCACGCCAGGAGCCGCCGAACAGGACCTGCGCCGCGTCGGGCGGAACGTCAACATGCTCCTAGACCAGGAAGACTAGCCACCAGCGACAACTCCGATTCCCATGACCAAATCCCAAAGTTTCCAACACCTGGTGTCCGCAGCTATGCAAGAGTCGCAGGGCGGAGCATTGCTCCGCCCTGTGATCGAGAAAGAACTTCTCCATCATTTCATCCTGCAAGCGCTCGATGAAGCCGGCTATCTGCGCAAAGCCGTCTTCCAAGGAGGAACGTGCTTGCGGCTGTGCCACGGCGCCGAGCGATTCAGCGAAGACCTCGACTTCGCGTGCGGCCGTGGATTCGACACCGCGGACATGGCCGGCATCACCGATTGCCTCTCGCGTAAGATTGGCGACCGTTTTGGGCTGCCGCTCACTTTCCGCGAACCGAAGCTCGCGGCCGATCGCGGCCCCCAAAGCGTGCCCGTCGCCACATGGACCGTGATCGTTCAGACGGCGCCAGAAAACCGGTCGCTGCCAAGCCAGCGGATCAAGATCGAGTTCGCCGCGGTGCCTGCGCACACACGCGAACTCACGCCGTTGCGCACGCCGTATCGGACCATGCAGGGCATGGCCGACATTCTGATCCCCACGGAGTCGCTGACGGAGATTCTGGCAGACAAAGCGCTCGCGCTCCCGCTCTCGCTTACAAACGAGGACGGCACCAAGGCGGCACTCAACTCCCACCGAATCCGCCACCGTGACATCTGGGACATCGCGTGGCTCCTACGCCGCAACGCAGCGCTCAGTCCCGAGCTGGTGATGAGAAAGGCACAGGACTACGCCGTGCCGGCGGAGACGCTGGCGGAGCGCTATGCAGCGGCCGTAACGCAGGTGCCCCACGTGGTCCGAAGCCCCGAATACCTCGCGCAGATGCGGCGCTTTATCGAGCCCGCCACGCTCGATCGCACGCTACTGCGCACCGATTATCTCGACTACCTCAGCCGTGAAATCACGGGCGTTCTCAACGCGGTCAGCACGAAGCTGGATACCGCGAATCCTGAAAAGAGACGGACCGCGCGCCGAGAATCGGCATCAATGCCGCCCCTTCCGCGTGCGCCGAGCAAGTCGGCCGCGGCCAAAAAGACGAAGCCCCGCTAAACGGTAACGCTTCCCAATGGATCAAAAGAACTCCGCCATTACCGAGGCGATGATCGAGGAGATCATCGCCAGGCACTTCAACTCTTTGCCGGAAGGGCAGGCAATGCAGCAGTGTCCCGTTTACGAGCGCCGTGTGGATGTCTTGGCGCTCTCCGGCGCTGAACTCTGGGCGATCGAAGCGAAGCTCAGTGACTGGCGACGAGCAGTGCAGCAAGCGTTCATCAATCTGCCTGCATCAGACCGATCCTTCATCGCGATCTGGGAACCGAACGTCGGCCGCGTGGATCTCGCGGTCCTCGATCACTACAGCGTCGGACTAATCAGCGTCGGCACGTCGCCGGCGACGTGCGCGATCGTGCACATGCCATCTGAGAGTCCGCACCGGAACAGCATCATGATCGACCGGCTGAAGGCGCGATTCGCAACCGAGGGGGCAAAGCTACGGGACGCCGGCAAGCTTGCCGGCGCGCCCTCCGCGAAGCCCCCGCTCTTCATTCCGTTGAAGCGTGCTTTTTTCGATGCCTTCGAGAGGGGGGCCAAAACCACGGAATACCGCATCTATGGTCCGCGGTGGAATGAATCAACCTGCCCGGTGGGCCGGCCTGTGGTCCTGTCGCTGGGCTACGGCAAAGCGCATCGACTGCACGGGACAATCCGCAGCTTCACACGCATGAAGAGGCCAGAGAAGCTGCCTGGCTGGATCGAGTGCTACGGCGCCGGCGAGGGCCGCGTCGCCGCGTGCATCGAGATCAACGTGAGCCGCGAGCCTTTGGGGCATCCGCTCTGACGATCGGTAATGGTGCCGCGGGCGCCTGCTGAACTTGCCCAAGGCCTTTAAGCGGCTTCCACGTTTCGCGCCGCCCGTAGAGCCGGGTGATCGTCTCGCGATCGGATTCAAGCGCGGTGTCGAAGGCGATCGCTTGGGATCGCCCGTCCACCTCGCGCAGCCACGGATCAACAACAAACCGGCCATCAACCAGCGCGAAATCGTGCCCGCCACAATCTCGCGCTACTTCTGAGCCGGGGTTCTCGCTCTCGAAGAAACCAACTACTGCAACTCGCTCCGCACCCAAAACCTTCCGCACGTGCTCTGCGTAAGCCGTGCATTCGCACGCGCTACGCCCGGAGTCGGTGAAAATGCCACCGTTGTCGCTCTCAACGATCGGCCACGGGAATTTCTCAAACTGCCGCTGGAGTGATTCCTTCGTCACGCCGAGCCCACCGCGGTCATCAAGCGGCTTTAGATTGGAGCCACGCCAGCGCTTGATCGCTGGCCTCCTTCGCCGTCGGGCAGGTGTATTTCTGCGGCATCATCACGCCGGCGATTTCGACACGCCAGCAGAGGTCCAGACTGTCGCCGGCGACATCGGGCTTAACCTCAACGCCAGATGGACGCTGTGCAGCGCGGAGCAGCCGTGCTGCGCGCTCTTCAACGGTCGTGAGCTTTGCGTATTCGGCTTTTTCTTTGGGCTTCATGTTCGCTCCTCCAATCGCAGTTTTCAGACTCGCGACGCTCGCGCGAGCGTCGCACGCATGGCGTCGAACCGATCGGACTCCTCGGGTGAGAGTGTCGCTTGCGCGACCATTTCGTCAGCCGTGAGGCCAACCATGTCGGCGCAGGCCTCCGCCAACGTCAGCGCGAGCATGTCGAGATCTTCATCGCTCAGATCATCGCCGACGGGCGACTCGGTAAGCAAAGCGCTCAAGACCTTCGTTGCTTCTTCGATGTCGAGTCTGGTCAATTCGGCCGCAACGGCAGGGTAAGTGTCTGCCATCCGACGGAGGACGGGTTCCGCGTTTTTGGGGCTGTGCGTGTTCACGAGGGTGGGGAAGGGGATTGGGTTCATCGACGTTGCGTTCTGGTTGCGGCGTTTCCTGCGGCCGTCGGAAGCGGCGGCATCGCCGGCGCCGCCTCGCGGATCACCGTGGGAAGGTGTTGTTGGAGTTTCCGAAGAACGGTTCCGAGCTGCTGGCCCAGACTGCTGCGCTCGACATCCTGCGGGTAGGCCTCGCCAAAGGTGCCTTGCACGAGGAATGGACTGCTGCGTCCGTCCTGGCTCTTTAGAGCGTCGTAGGTCACTGCCTCGAACGCCCGGGCGAACATTTCGTGAGGTAGCGCATAGTAGCGTTTTTTCTCGCCATCGAGGCTGCGGCACGCCGCCACGTATTTAGTTTCCTCGGTGCGCGGGGGGCCTTGCCACTCTTCCGGCTTTGCGAGGGCCACCGTGAGCGCGTCGCTCGTGCGGCGCAGATGGTGGGAGAAGTAACCCAGGTTGTTGTCGATCCACGCCGTGTTGCCCTTGCGGCCAGCGCGCTGCCGAATAAGCGCGCATGTTTCTTCCACGGTGAAGATGTCGTGACGCGCGCCAGGCATGACGAATTTGTCGAGGTGCGGCTTCAACTCGTCGGCGATCACTTGCGCCTCCTCGGGAGTGCGTCCGTTCTGGATGCAGAGATTCGGAATCGTCCTGTAAATCAGAGCCACCTGGTTGACCGCATTGCGCAGCACTTCGTCGTGGCTCTTCTGTGCGTCGCGGATGAGATCGGCGCGCGTGTAGGGGTAGGTGACGCGCCAGATGGTTTCCATCGCGGCGCGAATCTCGCGGATGTAGCGCACTTCGTCCGATTCCTGAGCAAGAGGGACCAATCGCCGAAGTTCGCAGTTGGAGAGCATCACGCCGAGGTCTGTCGTCTTGCTGACGATCCCAAGCGCATGCGCCCGATTCCCGAGATAGTGGTCGAGCGCGTGGGCCCACTCGTGAGCCAGGCAGCCCTCGCCACTCGGCTTGGTAAGGTTGATAACTTCACGGCCCGGCTCGTAGTGCGCCGCAGCCCAACCGCCACGGCCGCGGGCGCCAAACGCGATCGCTAGTTTGCCGCCCAACGAAAGCGACTCAGGAGTCCAGCCGTAGATTTCTGCCAAGTCCCGGAACGCATCATAGCCGCGATCGAGGACTTCCTGGCGCTCCTGCTGATTGACCCACAGGCCGAACTCGCCGCCGCGAAGCGCGAAGTCGTGGAGATAGTCGTTGCCGACGACGACGCGGCCAGCGCGCCAGTCCGGGCCGTTGCGGCGGTATCCGTCATCAACGACCGCGCCTTTGGCGCGGGCCAGCGTGGCATCACGCTTCGCTTTGGCGGCGGCGCGCTTCTCCGTGAAGCGGCCCTCCGCCGCCTTGCGCAGCGCAGCCTTCGCCTCCTGCTCATCCTTGAACGTCACGCCCACGAGAGCCGCGAGCGGACCGCGGCGAAGGTAGTCGTAACGATATGACGGTGCGGGGCTGTCGTATTCGCCGAGGCCAAATCCTCCATCCGGGAGCGGCACGATGCTGAAGCTCTGTTTCCGCAGCCATGCCTCCGCCAGTGATGTCCCGTTGGGCCATTCCTTGTTCTTGAGAAGCAGCCGGCGCGTGGTGCGATCGAGCTGGCCGATCCCGAAAGAGGAGAACGTTTCCTGCATCGAATAGACGGTGCGCCAATCGAAGCTCATGGGGCCATTACGCCACTCGTCCAAGCGGCTTCCGGCCGAGGAGCGCCAGCTCACCGATCTCTCCGGGTTCATCTCGACGTGGCTCAGATAAACCGCCGCGTCCTCATGGTTGCGATAGGCCTGCGACAGTTCCGCCGGCGTCTTGCCCTGCTGACAAATCGCCTTCGCGGTGTTGATCGCGCTGACGAACAGCTCGCATGCAGAAACGCGAATTTCCTCAGCCGCGGTCGCAATCACCTGCGGAGCCGAAGGGAATGCGTCGCGCATCATCTTCACCATCGCAGCGGCTTCACGCGTGTAACCGCTGGCGATCAGCGCCGCGTAGTCTGGCGTCGGCCAAACCATGTCCTTGCGCACGAGTTTGTCGCGCTCGACGGCCGTAAGCGTGGCGATGTCATCGAGGCGGAAATTGCCGCGGAGGTCCTTCCGCGCACCGCCAATCTTCTTGCCGAAGTCGGTGATGCGCCCGGGGGATGCAGGGAGAGGTGTATTCATTCAGGCTTTCATTATCGGCACACACGGCGAAGCCGGCTTGCCACGGTTTACGATTCATTCCCCGTCTTTAGCCCTCATGCGCGGCCCAATGGAGGCCGTAGAACGCGAGGGATGCCGCCTGATCGGCGCGCAACTGGTCGATCTCCACCGCGGAGATCGGCACGCTGACCGGCTCAGCGAGCAGCGAGGGTTTTCCCGCTGCGGGGGCCGTGCGAGGGGAGGGGGGGCATGGGTTGGGATCGTTGCTGCTCATGGCGGATTTCGTTGATGAAAGCATCCAGGCTCTGCGCCTTGAAAATCAGTTTCGCCTCGCTCTCCGTGAGGCACTGAACATTTCCCTCGTAGATTCCGAGGCCTGCGAGCATGCGCGAAACGTTCTCCATCCCGTGCTTCTGATCGAGAGCCACGAAAGTCTCCCGTGTAATCGGGAGCGTGCGCCCGTCGCTCATGGCACGACTCGGCGTGTAGGCGAGGGTAGCGACCGCTACGACCGAAGCCCGCTGCTGATAAACAAACTGCCGCAGCTCGGAAATCGTTCCGCCCTGTGTCGCGACATCATCGAGCAGGACATAGTTGCGGCCGGCATCGAGGTGGCCGGCATACTCGGCGCGGTGCGCGAAACGATACGCCGCCCCCCTGCCGGTGTGAGCAGGCTTGTTGGTCTTTACCACGCCTTGCTGAAGCGGCAATCCACTGCGCGTGGAGAACAGCGAAGCGAATGCGTAGGGGATCTGGTTCCCGTTCTCCGCGGTCGGACTAGCGACGACGACTAGCCCCGCGCCTGGGTATCGCAGCCCGACGGCGCGCATAAGATCGCGATCGGCGATCGAATCCACCAAACGCACGGCGGCCGTTCGGTCGCCGTGCTTCGCGGCCTCGAAGTCAGGATGTCCGCTTACCTGCTCGACGGTAGCCGTCGAGTAGATGCGCGGAAATCCTTTGGGCCACGGAAAGACCATCGTGCTTACTTGTGCCCGAGGTAAACGTAAACGTCACAGGTGCCGTTGCTGGGCGTCGCCCAGACGACACGGCCGCGGTTCTGAGCCGAACCGGAGGCGGAGGCATCCAGGAGCTGCGGGTTGTATTTTTGGGCCAACAGGTAGGCGTCGGCCGCCGACGCACCCTTGATGACGGCGCTGACGACGACGACGGAGGCGGGCAGATTGTTGACGCCATCGAGCAGGAAGTTCGCGCCGTTCGCCGCATTGGGCGCCGTCGCCGGAATGCTCGTCATCGTCTCGATCCTGGAAATCGGCGACCAGTTGTGCGCCGGCGTGGCGGTGTCTGGGCTGACGGAAAAGACGCGCGTGGTGGGCGACCAGAGCAGGTCGGCGCTCGTGGTGGTCCAGCCCGTCGGCAGCCTCGTCTGGCTGCCCATCGGCGGGGCGAAGAACGTGTTCACGATGCCGGCGCCGATCAGCACCTGGTCGAACCGCGCCGCGTTCGCGAAATTCGCGGCCGTCGCCGTGGCGAGGGTGCCAGTCGCATTTGCTGTGACCTCAGCGGCCGAAGCCGAATGCGAAATTGGGAACGTGCCCATGCCGCTGGTCTGGTCAAACTGACCGACCGCATTCGCGTAGGTCTGGAGCATGTTGTAGGTGGAATCGACACGGTTGTTTTGCCGGATCGTCTTGAACGTCGGGATGCCGATCGCGGCGATGATGCCGCCGATGATGAGCGTCACGAGGAGCACTTCGATCAGGGTGTAGCCCTTATTGGACTTGAGCGGCGAACGCCGCGGTTGCTGGACAGGTTGCGTTTTCATTTTCATCAGTGGGTTGGAACGAAATTCAGCGGATACCAGGGCCGCGCAGACCCAGGCCCATCTGTTGCTCTCTCGTCGCCCGTGCAGCGTGCTCGCTCGATGCGATCAGCGGGACCAACTCCCACGCTTGCTTTAGCACGTTGACCACGAGCTGGTGAATGCCGCGGACAGACTCCTCGCGGTTGCCCGCGATGTTCAGAGTCGCCGGCTGATGCTCGACAAGAAATTGCGCGACGGCCTCCGCCGATCGCCGCGAGAAATCCCTCCCATCGGAGGACGGATCAGGAGGAACGGTTTCTCCTGCGATCGGCACTGAGAAACGGTCAAACCCGAGCCCGGTGACATCGCCGGCGTCAGGTTGAAGATGATCGTGGCGTCCGCATCGCGAATGTTGAACTTCGTGCGTTGCTCGTAGCCGCTGGTCTCCGTCTCCTGGAGGTTGTAGTGGCCGGGCACTACGCCGTCCTGTGAGCGCCGTCCCTTCGGGCACCAGCCGCCGTGCGCAATCCCCGCGGCGATGGCGAAATCCAGACCGGCGCGATCGGCACCAGTCTGGCCGCCCGAAATGATCTTGGCCGGCAGGGAGATCATTTTTTCTCCTCTGCCTTCGCCTTCGCAGCCTTGGCTGCCTCGATCTCCGCGTTAAGCTGCGCGTTTTTCGTTTCGAGGGCCTTGATGTATGCGGCCTGTCCCTCGACCTGCTTAGCAAGTGCAATCGTGTTCTGCTGCATCGCATCGCTCGCGCGCTTCAACTCATTCGTGCGCACCGCCAGGGCTTGGTAGAGCTGTTGGTTGCGGGCGTTCTGCTCGCGACTGCGCATCAGCTCGATCGCCAGTTCCTGCTCCAGCATGGCCGGCTGATATGTAACTTCGCCGTGTTGCGGGTTGCCGAGCACGAAGCGCATCGAGGACGGCGGCGCCGCAACGGCGCGCGGATCGGTTTCTTTCCGCATGACGACTTTCCCGTCCACGATGTAGCCGCGATAGACGCCCGGCAGCACGACATCACCCTGCCACTCCACGCCCAATTCATTCGTCTTCGTCGTCTCTGGCGACGCCGGCGGGTCGATCTTATTCAGCGTGCCCTCGGATACGGGACTCACCGGACGATTGCGCGGCGTGTGCGCCGTGTTGCTGGCGCAACCGCCGACAGACAGTGCGAGAATCAGAAGTGAGAAGATGAGGCGGAGTTTCATGGTCAGCGATTCAGGGGAGACGCATCGGCCGCGGTGGGCATCTTGAGCCCAACCTTGGCGGCCAACGGATCGAGTGATTGGTCGATGAAGAGGTAGAATTCCTTGCCACCTGGAACTCGCACATAAGAACCGTTCTGCGCGATGTCCTCAGCGATTCGTTGCGCGTAGGTGTTAAGCAGGTTCGTCGTGCCTTGGCTGACGGCATTGATCGCCGCGTTGCGCGGCGTGGCTTCGGGTTGTGTTGAACCGGTGTTACCGACGGGCTCACGGGTCTGCATCGTCTGTCCAGCGCCGGAGGCGAGGCCGGAGAGTGCTGCACTGGCGAACAGCTTCAGCTCCTCGTTATCGGTTGTGCGGATCGTGTCGCCAGTGAGGCCGACGCCACCGTCGCCGATGCCCCACGAACGCGGCCGACCGGAGGCATCAACAACCATCTCCTGGCGATCGAGCGCTTGCGCGCGGATCGCCAGCTCGCGCCCGTTGGTGCGGCCATCCTGTTCGGGCAAGACCATGATCCATTCGTTGCTGTCGAGGATGCGCCCGAGTTTGTTGCCATCGCGGCGCGTCCCGCCGACGCGGGAGAAAATTTCCGTGTTCGCGGGAATGATGAGCACGCCATTCCACCAAAGGTCTTCCATGACCATCGCCACGATCGGGGCACCCGTGTTGATGCTGTCCACGGTGAACACGAGCCGGCACTTGAGCAGGCGCCCGTAGGGCGCGAATTCTGCCGGCGTGTTGCTGCTACCGTTCGCTGTCGCAACTGCGCTCGGCGTCGCGATCGTCTGCTGAGTTGATCGCTGGGCCGCAGCCGCAGCGCTGCCCGCGGCCGGTTGGGCAGTTTGCTGAGGACTCGATTCCCACTCGGCACCGAGCACTTCACGCAACCGGGCTCGATCGCCTTTCGGCGGGGGCGCTACGGCCCCCGAGGGCGCGCCGGCGAGTTCGCTGCGACCCGACACTGGTTCAAGCGAAGCGCCTGCGCCGCCTGGCTGGGCAGTCGGCACGGAACCATCTGCGCGCGGAGGGCGCGGCGTGTCGCGGTTGTAAGACTGCCCGGCGGCTTTGTCCTGGTTCTTTTCCGACTTCACATCGGCAGCTCCGGCAGTGCGATCAGGGTAGGAGGGTGCAGGCGATCCTGCGGCAGCAGAATCCAGATCGTCGTTCGGCGCCTGCTGACCGCGCGGGTCCACGCGCTGCTGATTTTGCGGCGGCGTTTGCTGGGAAGTCGTCTCCTTCTTCACTTTCTCGGGGCGGAGGTGGCCAACCACGGCCAAGCCGATCAGCACGATGCCCAGCGCAAGCAACACGCGTTGGCGGGCGCTGATTCGCTTCACCCACGCAAACCGGCCTTCTTTGGGCTCGTCGCCAGGATCGAGCAGCACGGACGGGGGAACCGGTGTCGCGCCCTCGGCGGCCGTCGGCAGCGGGGGCAATTCCGAGGATTGAGTCCCTGGCGCCGCGGCACCGCCGCCACGATCAGGTTGCTTCCGCTCAGGTTTGCGATTCCGACCAAAGGACGGGAACTTCATGGCTTCGGTTCCTCCGAGGGAGAAGATCGCTGACATCAACGCTGATCGCCGGATTCGGGTTCACGTCTCTCACCAAGGCGATGCTCAGTCGCATGGGCGTGCTCGGTTCCAAGAGCACGCGTTGTCCATCGGGCTTCCGGGCGATCACAAAGAAAGCGATGTTCTTTTCCCCGGGCTCCACGATCGGGTTGAAATCCGCGGCCGTCGCCGGGAGCACTTCGTCACCACTGCGCAGAATGAAACTGTCCGGGAGAAAAGTGAGACGACGTTGGGTTTTGTTCTCGATGGAAACAGCGACGCCCAATGCCGACATCGCGTTATTCCGCACAACGAAGTAGGGGCGGATACGGAAGCGATCGGTTTCGACGGAAGGATCGGTGTCGCGCCGCGCCCAAGCGAGTGCGGCATTGGCCGCAACAGCGCTCTCCGCCTGCTTCTCAGGCAGATTCGAGAGCATCTGCATGAACCGGATCAGCCCGAGCTGCATTTCGTCCGTTGCCGGCGTGAAGTCCCGCCGTGGCGGGCTGGCGAGGCGCTGGACCGTGGCATTGCGGGCCTTCGTGGTCTCGCGCTGTGCCGCGACCGCGGCCTCCGTCGCTTGGCGCGCTTCCTCCGCAGGATCGAAGAAAGTCACCTTGCGGAAGGCGTAGAGCGCCCCTGCCGGCGCTACTTCGATCGGATAGGTTCTCCCGCGCATGACGATGTGGAGTGTGCGCCTGGCGCCGTCCACGATCGGGAAATGAAAAACGTTCTCTCTCCGCGGCGGAGGCGGAGGAAGAAATCACCGGCGATCTTCTCGGGGTCCGTGGTGAACGCGCGGCCGGCCCAATCCTCGATCGGATACGGCACTTCAACCGCGGTGGCGTCCACCGGATTGGTGAGGATGATGTAGGGGCGGGTGCGCTCCGCATCGAGGGCGAAGCGAACCACCGTGAGGGGCTGTTCTTCGTCGGCACGCACGCTCGCGCCGACGGCGCAGAGCGCAAGGCAGAGGAGCAACACGTGGTGACGGCGGATCATTTCTGCAATGGCTCCCAGCGCTCGTCTGTCCAGGTAAGGCGGTAACGGGCGACTTGATACGGATACTGGCCTCGCTGCCCAACGAACGCGTTGGGGACGAGTTCATAGGTCACGCGAAAATAATACGCCGGCGGAAGGTCCGGGATGCCATCAACGGCGCCGGTGCGCCGGACATAGCCACGAACGCGAAACCGGCGCTTGTCGCCGCTTGGTTCGAGTGGGTCGATGCCGGCAATCTCCGGCTGCTGAAAGTAGTTCCGCCTCTTGAAGAGATCGGCTTCGGCCGCGACCTCGGCATCCACTTGCTTCATCGCCTCCGGCGTGAAGAGACGCCGGGCGAGTTCTGGCGCCGACAACCCATTCGGGTTACGCGTGAACTGGGCCTGCGAAACTTGGAGGGCGAGTTCACGGAAAAATTGGGTGTCGGGGTTGAGGCTTTCGAGCGGCCCGACATGGATCACGCCAGCGCCATCGACCGCGAACGTGGTCTGCGGCGCACGCGCAGAGCGCACCGCTGCGAGCATGAAGTAGAGGCAGACGACGGGCACGGCGATCGCGATGCCGATGCACAAGACCTTGATCTGGTGCTCAGCCGCCAGGCGCTTCACCGGCGTAAAGCTCGATGAAACGTCCTGGGGATTCCTCGCGGTCGAGGTGGCGTCGCTGCGGGGGAATTCTTCCGTTGAACCAGGCTGAAATGTCACGGGGTCGAGAATTTCGACCCTTATGAGACAAGTCAACGCTGGTTTACAACGGCTCTATCGCCCTCTGGAGGCTGCCATGCGTGCGCGCGCTTGGAGTAGGGGTGCCGCAGGCGGTTCGACAGCATGCCGTTCATGCTCGTGAACCGCGCTCACACCTGGCGGATTGCCTACTCCGGTCGCAACCCATTCCATCCACTGCGGCACGAGTGCCGTCTTGTCTGAGGGAAACGGGATGTCGATTTCCCCCCCATCACGTTTTCGGGCTACGGCCGAAAACTGCGTATCCGGTCCGGCAACGCGCCGCCAATAGAGGTATTCGTAGCCTTCTCGCTGCGCTACCTCTTCGGCGGTTGTGCCCAACCAGTCTTTGAAGAGTCTTTGTCGTTTGTGTGGCCCCACGTTGTTATTAATCGGACCGATGGCGATTGGGCGCAACGTTAATTCTGAGACAAGTCCCTTAACTGCGGCACGGGAATCCGCAGTCGAACAGACCGACAGCCCCAGTCACTGTCCGCGCGTCTTCTTGTGCGCGAACGCGCGCGCTGTCGGTAGCACCGGCATCTGCGCGGTATCGCGCATGTATGGCATCAGCGTCGCAGTTCGCTCCGTGAACAGCTCAACGAGGTAGTGGGCGTTGATGTTGTGAAGCGACTGGCAGAGCCCCACGCGCGCATCCTCATCCCACGATGCCGGCAAAGCGACACCGCCCTGCCATTCAGCGAGCTTCGCGAGTTCCGTCCAGTCGATTGGGTTCGGCCCCTCCTTCGGGTATGCGTCCTTGTAGATCGCGGTCGGATCGCAGCCGAGAGAAACGCATGCCGCGTGGAAAGCCGTCCAGACGGGAGCCCCGATCGTCCCGTCGCACGCCTGGCCCAGTTGATACGGGCGAGGTGACACGTGCCCCCTCGCGTGGTCAGCCAGCGCGTCGAAGAACGATTCGAGGCCTTCGCGATCCGTTGGCGTCCACCAGTTCAGAAAAACCACGCCACCATGCACGCGCTCGTAAGCTTCGATGTAGCGCCGTGGATTGCTCGCGCTGCGGTGATCGCGTGCCATGTAGGCGCGGAGTTTGTCCGTGCTCAGTCGAAACTCGTCGTCATCGAAGTGCGCGGCGAGTTCAGCGATCGCGTGTTGGTGATGCTCGGCTCGTGTTCTCATGGCGGTCACTTGCCGCGGGCGGGTTTCTTCGGCGCCGCAGGCATCGGCGCCGCAGGCATCGGCGCCGGCGGCATCGGCTGCCGCCGCGGGAACATCGCGGACATGCTGATCGCTTCCTCAGTGACTCGGATATGAAACGCGGTCGCGCCCGCCTCGATATTCTTCGCGAAGAATGCGAGGTCGAGTGCCTGCACGAAATCGTCGCCGCCGATCCACTCGCCGTCAGGCGAGAACCCGTCGGCATAGACGACGCGGCTGGTCGTGTCTTTCACGATGTCGCGAGGCGAGCCGGAGGACATGAGATAGCAGCCGCGATCCTTCACGAAATGAAGCGCGGGCGGGATCTTCTCCACGTCCACATCCTCGCTCTTCGGGAACGGTTCCTTTTTCGCCAAGCAATCCTCGATCGCGATTGTGCGGCCGTCCTTGCGATAGCGACCGTCGAAGAGCTGATCGTAAGTTGGCAGGTGCTGGGTGCAGGCCTGCGCGTGCTTCACGATGGCGCGCAGGTCATCGTTTACGCGGAAAACAAGTGTGAGGTGTTCGATGTTCATCGGGATCTTGCTTGCGCCCGCCTCCGGCCTGGCTTGGTCAGTAGCGGCGGCATGTCGGGCTGCCGTCGCCGAAGAT
Organism: Oleiharenicola sp. Vm1; assembly: GCF_047777955.1. Classification (GTDB taxonomy): domain Bacteria; phylum Verrucomicrobiota; class Verrucomicrobiia; order Opitutales; family Opitutaceae; genus Didemnitutus. The sequence goes on along the minus strand of NZ_CP180536.1, from coordinate 76,782 downwards.
GACGAGGCGTGGGCACGATGCGGAATTCTTCGCGGGAGTGCCCGTCGATCATGTCGCCGCGATCGACAGCCTCGCGCACGTCGTTCAGAAACTCACGGATGGCGCTCTCCGCGGCACGCACGGTGACGAAGCGCAGGGGCTTCTCATTCTCGGTCCAGTTCGCGTCCTCCCAGCCCGACGTGCAAAGCTGCTCGACCATGAAATCGCGGACCGGCACAAGCCCGTGGCTCGCGGCGACCTTGCGGTGCAACTGGCAGATCACGGCATCGAGCTTGTGCGGCAGGGAGAACTTCCCCGCGACGAACGCGCGCAGCTCGCCGAGCTGCTGTTCGCGATCGTCCGCATAAATGGTCGGCGCGGCATCGAGCAGCGCGCCGAGCGCGGCAAAAACTTCATCTGGCGTCGGCCGGTCGCCGGTCGGATTCGTCGGGTTCCGGTGCTCTGCAATCCGGTTAAGCTGGTGCGCGAGACTCGCGCGCTCCGCGGCGCGATCAGCGTAGTCCCCGTGTTCCTCCGAGTGTAGCTGGAGTGGTTGTGCGTTCATCACCGCAGGCGTCTCCCTCCGTTATCAGGCGAGCGCGTGAAGAGCGGCGCCGCCGCCGGCTGGTCAGCGCGCTTCGGCGGCGCCTTCTGGCGATCACGGAGCAGAGCGAAGTGCGCCTCGTTCATCACTTCATCGACGGCGCGAGGCGCACGCTGTGAAATGCCGCCGTGCGCGAACGTGGGATTTTCACGGCGCGCCTCGGCTATCGCGCATTGGGCGATGTCCAAAATCTCGCGATCAACTTCCGAGCGCGGCTGATTATCCAGATGGCCTGGGTCGCGGCCTGGAACCATCCGCGGCAGATAGACATTGCCGAACTCATCAATGCCGAATGCCCACTTGATCCGCCGACCGAAGAGATAGTCGGCCGAGTAGTCCGTTGCCTTGACGAGGTGATCGACACGCTTGATGGGGATACCGAGAACGCGGACCGTGCGCGTGCCGGCATGCCAGTAATTGAAAAAAGACTGGGAACCTTCGTTGCCGGACTGATGGTGCCGCCAGAGTTCGTCCGGGCTCACACGATCGCGCGCGACCAGGCGACCAACGCCCGCGGCGCTGCAACGTTCATAGACCTGTGCGAGAAGATGCTTGGCGAGCAATCGCGGATCGGAAGCGGTGTGAATGACAATCCCTCCTGGATAACAGTCCGCGATCTTGTGCGCGAAGAGGTGGCGCGCGGCGGGCGACACCGCATAATGCGCATCGTCCGCCGACGGCTCTGGAATCCAGTTCGGCACGATCGTGCTCTGCACGCTCGGAGGAACGAGGAATCCGCGTGCATTGCCAGCCATGCTCGCGCGTTCAAGCGCAGGCATGCTGTCCACGGCTTCGGCCACGGCGGCGTTCAGCAACGCAACTGGGGGCAAGTCGTCGGTGATGCTGGGGTCGCTGTAGTGCGCGAGCAGTTGATCCTTCGTCGTGTGGTGAAGCGCGCAGAACGCATCCAGATCCTCGCCATTGCTCGTGTCATTTGCCGCCGCCGCTTCGGCGGCCTCGTCCACAGGAAGCCCCGCATTGAAGCATTCCTCGCGGAGCCATTCGTTCGGCTCGGGGACTGAGAAATCGGAGATGATCGGAGGCAGGTCGCGCTGAACCACCAGCAGGTTGAATTGCCGGCGGTATTCTGAGAAATCTTCGGGGAGCGGTTTCATGATGAGCTGAGGGTTTGTGCGACCGCTGCTGTTCACAATTCAGCGGGAGCGGCCACGGGGTGCACTGGCGGCCCGCGGAGCGGGCAGGGGACTCGCGGGGGTGAAATCACGCGGAGCGTAGCGCATGCCGTGCTCGGCTTGCGCGATGAACAGATCGAGATCGGGGAGGAGATCGGGGATGTTGGCTTGGAGCCTCGGACGAACGGCGCGGAGCGCGGCGGCTAAGGCTCGCGTGTTCGGAAAGTAGAACGTGCGCCGATCGACGCTCGACTGGATCGCCTCCGCCTGTGCTTCCTCGCTGAGGAGATCGGCATCCGGGAGCGCAACCACGCCGTCGGTGAAGTTAACCTTGAGCGGCGACCAGTTGCGGCGCCAGGCCAGCATCTGCTCCAGGTGCGTAGCCTGAGCCTCAGCGTCCCGCTCGGTGCGATAGTCACCTAAGCAGTCCAAGCCGCTTCCCGTCTGGTGGCCATAGACGCTCCACACCGCGATGTCCGGGTGATCGCGATCGCACTGCTCCATTTGTTCGCGCCCGCCAAGATCGCGGCCGACCGAACAACACGGATGAACCTCGATCGCATCGAAACCAGCAATCGCCGGATGGTAGCGGGGCGGCGCGGCGAGCGCTGCCGTGTAGGCCTGTTCGATCGGGACAGACACCATCGGTGTTGACGGGCCAGGGGACCAGCCAGGATGAGCGAGCAAGAATTTCTCGCCGGCTTCATCGAGACCGCAGATTTCCCCGAGCGGAATGATCGGGCTCTGCGTGCTGATGATCTTCCGGTAATCGTGCGGCTGGCCGCCGCGATCGCGGAAAGACTGAAAATCAAAAGGCGGTGGAAAATCCACCGCCACGAAAGGTGCTTCGATGTCTGGCATAAACTGGGTGATGACTCGTTGCCTCCGTGGTCACGCGCGCACGGCGCGCGTGGCGCTCGCCGGCCGCGGTTGCGGGAGCGGCGGCATGGGCGGTTGCTGCTTCACCCCAAGACGCGTGAGGATGGTCTGCGCAGCCGTGTCCGGCGCTAGACCGTCTTTGCGCCAGCCTTCGACTTCGCCGAGGGCCTGGAGCCCGTGATCGAGTTCGCCCCAAGCGCGGCCGGTTGCCGCGATCAACGCACGGTTTACATCGAGCGAGTAGGCCGCCGGCCCGAAGGCCTGATCGAGATACTGCGCGATGTAGTCGGGGTGCCGTTCCTCGCGCAACAGCACGCGGCGAACAGAGGCGATCTTGACGCCAAGGGACTGCTCATCGTCGCGCATCCCCTGAATGGATCGGGAGGCGTCGCACCACGCGGCAAAGACGCTCCGCCCGGCTTCGGCGCCGGCGGAGGCCGCATCGCGCGCCTCGCGTGGCGCCCATGCGCTGTATTCCTGAACGGATTCAGCGAGGGCGTCCTTGGCGCGTTCCTTCGCGCCGGCGAGGTCCCAGTGCGAATCCTTCACCGCGTCCTCGTAGAGCTGCGCCTTGTCGCGGTTGCTGCGGGCGGCCGTCGCCGCAATCACATCAGGCGTGGCGAGAAAAGCGCTGTAGTCCGCAACGAATTGATCCAGCACGCCGCGCACGGCGGCTTCATGGAACATTTCGAGGCTCGCGCGGCTTTGCGTGAAGTGTTCCAGCATGTGCGCCTGACGCCCACGCTGCATGTCGCTGTAGATCGCCGCCAGCGTCACGGGATACGACTCTCTGACCGGCAGGGCCGGGTTCAGATTCCGCGTCAGAACGTCAGGAATCCGCTGGAAGAACATCGCGACCTGTTCGGCTACTTCACGAGCCGTCACGAGCCCGACCGCGCGAGCATCGTCATCGGTGAAGACAGGATGCAGCGGTTGCTTGTCGAGTGCGATGACTGCCAGATCCTGCTCGGGATCGCTGACGATGGTGAACATGGTGGTGAAAATGGACGTGCTCATGGAGCGTTACTGATTAACGGGTGATGCCAGCGCCGACGGCGCGGCCCCTGGGCTGGAACAGCGGCGGCATGTCGGCCTGCCGCGCATCGGGTGCGACGGGCGCCACACCCATGATCTCGCGAGCGGATGCGAGGACCTGGCGGAAGTCTGTCGGCCACGCGCGACCCAGCCCGCGGAATGACGTGCGGCTCCCCGCCGGCGTCTCGATCGCAAGCCGGATGGCCCGGTCGATCGTGTCCGCGTTCGTGGGGAAAGCGGCGTGCACGAGACTGTCGAACGTCTGCCGATATTCGGCGAGACGGCCGCGCAGGCAGGCCTCCAGCATGAGCGGCGAGACGTGCCCGCGCGTCATGGGGTTGATCTCCGACACTGCGGAGAGGTTGCGCATCGCCTCGCGTTGCCACGCGACGCATTCGCTCGCGAGGTTCGGCCAGTCGTTCGGGTGGTAGCGCGAAAACTCGCGCCCCTGCTGCTCCGCCTGAATGGCCAGAGCGACGGCCGCTTGCTCGGGATCGCCGATGACCGGGTGATCGTCGCGCATGAAGACGTGAGGGATGGGGCGATCCTGGTAAACCAGCACGGCCCGGGTGCGGTTTTGATCCACGATCACACTGTAGCCCGGAGGAAGATTGCTCGGTGCCGGGTAGGTCGGGGGAAAGGGCATGGTGAGTTGGTGCGGTCTGCGGCTTTCGCCGCCCGCGCCCGATCGTGCGACCGGGCGCGGATTGCTTCGGTTGTGGCAGTGGGGCGGCCGGCGGCACGGCCGCCGCACCTTCCACACGTGCGAGGATTAGATCGAGCGCCCGGCGCGGGGCGCGTTGCGCTGCTGCTCCTGGCGGCGGCCGGTGTCCTGACGGCGCTCCTTGTAGGCGACGTTGACGCGGGCGGTCTTGAAGACCTGGACATCGGCGCCCTCGGGGAGCTGCTGGCCCTTTTCGAGGGTCGCCCAGTCCTTGGAACCGGGAGCCTTGAAGCGGGTCGTCTCGTCGATGCCCTCGACGCGCACGGTGCGCTTGCCATCATCGAGCACTTCGCCCTCGCGGAGGCGGAAGCAGTCGGCGAGTTCGAGGTGCACCGGGTCGGACTTCGGGCCGACGGTGCGCCAGAACTTGACCTGCGGGATCTTCGTGTCGCGGGACTCGCCCTCGCGCAGCTCGCGCTCCTCGATCTTGAACGCAGCGACCTGCGGGTTTTCGCCCTTCGAGTATTCGGGGAAGCCCGTCACGTAATCGAGTGTGAAGAAGCCGTTCGGCTTGCGCGTGTTGATCGCGCCGACGGCCAGCTCGAACGTCTCGGCAGGGTTGCTCTTTTTCGGCACGTTGACGAGGATCGTGCCGCCGTTGAGGAGGCGGACGACATCGGCGGGCTCCAGCGTGACGCCGTTCTGGAGCGTCTTGAAGGCGTCGGTGTATTGGCGATCTTCGCCTTTGCCGACGGCCAGGTTATACATTTCCGTCGGCGCTTCGCCGGGGGTCTTGCTGTTGACGCTCTTCAGGAACACGGCGATGTCGCCTTCGACGTAGATCGGCGGGTTTTTCTTGGCGGTTTTTTCGGGCTGCTCACTCATGGTGGTTTGGATTTCGCTGTCGTTGGATTTGGCCGCATCGCTGCGGCCGTGAAAGTTGAGGGCAAGGGGCTCGGCGACGGCTTCGGAATCTTCCTCCATCGCGCAACCGACTTCGTTGCCGATGGTGAAGCCATACCGGCCCACGACGGGGCCGATGTGCTGCGTCAGAAGATCGGCAGCGCGCTTGCGCGTGTTTTCCCGGTCTGCGTCCGACACGTAGCTCTCGCTGTAGGCATCGCCCTGCTCGGGCTTGAACATCGGCTCGATCGAGAAATCGACCGTCTTCGTTTCCGGCCGGAATCGCAGCGCCAGGACCGCATAGCGCGAGGGAAACGCCCCTGCGGGGTTCTCGCGGTCCAGCTCGAACTCCATCACGTCCGCGTCGAGAAACGAGTGGTTCACGCCACGATCGAATAAACGCCAGCCAACGCGGTGGGTCAGGATGTCGTTGGGATCGTCCTCAAGCTCCGTGTGCGCGGGCGGCACGTCTTCGCGCAGCTCGTCGTAAGCGGGGGAGAAGTTGTCGTCCGGCGATCGCGCCATCTGGCGGATCGCTTGCTCGCGGCCCGCGCCGCGGGCCTCGGGGTTCGAGTTGGTGGGCTTCTGCGGCATGGTGGTTCGGGTTGGTGATTCTGGCCGCCGGGTGGGGGCGGCGGCCGAGAATCAGTGACGGGCGTGAGTCGTGGGGTGTGGCCGCTGCGCGGCGTTCGGAACCGGGGCTTGGGTGCCTTGGGGGGGTGGGAAACGGGCTGCTCCGGTTGGCGGTCGAAAGGCATTTCTGGGTTAAACGATGTCTTTTAAGGTCAGTTTTTGGAGGGTGTGTCAAGCCAATAGTGCGGCCCCAAGCGGGCCTTGCGGCCTGATCGTGGGGCCGGGTCGTTTTCCCCAGCTCGATAGAGCGACCATTCGTTCCATGCGCGCCCGGCTTGGCGGGCGAGGTTTGGGGCCTAATGGGGTTCCTATTTGGATACTATAAGGGAGCTATTAGGGGGAGAAATTTGGCTTGCTGTAATCGCGTGTTCTGCAATGACATGCGGAGCATTCGGCAATGCCGATCGTTACCGAAGAGCGGGGCAAGCGTTACCGAAAAGCGGGGGGACCGTTACCAAAGAGCGGGGCAAGCGTTACCGAAGAGCGGGAAATCACCGACCGTTACTGAAGAGCGGGTTACGCAAAAAGCGTTACTGAAGAGCGGGGATTCCGTTACCGAAGAGCGGGAAATCGCTAAAAAGCTAGAATTCTAGAAAGTGTTACCGAAGAGCGGGTGTCGGACAGTCTGAATTTTTGAGGCCGATTGTTGCACATTAATAGGTTACGCAAAAAGCGTTACTGAAGAGCGGGAGTTCGCTCCAGCCAAGGGGCAGGCTCGCGTTGCAGTAGAGCGGGGCCGGCAGAGTCAGCCGAGAAGGCGTTTCACGTCCGCCAGTGTCAGCTCGCGCAGTGTCTTCCTTGTGCGGCCGGAGGAGAGGAGATCCCAGATGCGGCGCGATTCCTCGGGGTAGCGGGACACCCGCATTTGTGAGGAGCCGAGGCGAGCGCGGATGTGGCCTGGGCATTTGCCGCGGATGCTGAGCAGTTCCGTAGCGGCGGCGGCCTGCGCCTGGAGCGCCGCGAGCGCGGCGGCCAAGCGTTGGTGTGGCGCCGGCGACGTGGCTGGTTTGCCTGAGAGGATGCAGATCGGCGTCGCCAGACGCGAGCGGCCGTCACTGCACGCCGAGAGCGCATGGTGCTTGCGCCAACACCCGAAGCGAGTGACGCGGGTGACGGCACCGCAGGCAGGGCAGACGACGGCGTTGCTCTTGGTGGGCTGCACGGACCGCAAGCGTGGTTACGAAAAACCTCGGGCGACGTGCCCGAGGTGGTCAACGCGGAGCATTGCGCTGCGCGCGATTCAATCCAGCCATTTCGGCAGCAGTCTGGAAACGAGGATAGCCAGGCAGGCAGCGATACCGATGGCCAGGATCGGCGTGAACACGATGGCGGCGCCGAGAAGGAAGCTCACTTGAGTGCGCGAGCGCCGTTCGGGTCAACCGGCAGATCGCTCGGTCCGAGGATGATGCCGTTGCGCATATCGAACTCGTAATTGAATTTCCCGCGCCAGAAACAGCCGATCGTGGAAAAGGTCTGCCGCATCTTGAAGCGGAACATGCGCGGCGAATTGTAGTCGGCACCGAACTGCTCGTGCAGGTCGCGCCAGGAGATGAAGACCCTTTTCTCGCCGTCGCGCATGAGACGGTAGATGCGATGGACGGACCACGCGTAGGTGTCGATCGCGAGAGATGAACGCTTGATCGCGGAGATGGTGTCGAAATCGAGCGGGAACGCGAAGCTGCGAGAATTCGCGGTGCCAATGATGCTGTCGTAGAAGCGCGGGTTCAGCTCGATGAAGCACTCGAACAGGGACGATTGCTTGGGGGCTTTGCTGTTCTCGGTCCACCAGAGCGCGCAATCGTCGGCGATCGGGCTCGGGCGGATGAAGGTCTTGTTCTCAGTGACGGTGTTATTGTCCGTGACGAGGGTGGTTTTTTCGTTCCACCGGAATTCCATGTGCGCACCCAGCAGGCGAGTGAGCTGATCGCGCATCGCGACGTAGTTCTTTTGTGAGTCGGAAACCCCCAGCTTGGTCAGGAACTCGTAGAACGAATCAGCGAGCTTGATGCGTGGGCTCTTGGTCCGCTTCGCTTGCGTGACGATGTGGATGAACGCCAAGCGTGGCATCACGCCGTAGGGACAGCCGAGCCGCTTGGGTTCTTGCGTCAGCGGGTCGCGATCGTCGCCGAAGCCGACGACGAGGCGGAAGGTGAAGCCGCCGTTGCGACGTTCCCAGAGAGGGATGTTGCCCGGGTTGCTGTGCGGCAGGTTTGCCTGCACCAGTGCGCCGGACGAGTAGGCGATCGCTTCGCGGTCCTTGGGCGGGACGGTTTGGATGGCGTTGGCAATTTCCAGCTTCTTCTCGATCGTGCGCTGGCGTCGCGGAGAGAACGCGCAATCAATCGAATGGGCCGGCGTGGCGGCAGGACGGCTGGCCGCGGCCGGCTTCTCGGCGGCAAAATCGAGGGAGAACTCCGCCTGGCGGGGCCGCGGCGCGGCGCCGTCCTCGGGAATGCTCGCAATGTATTTCTTCGGGAGCTGGTTCACGGCTTCGACCATGCGGCTGATGAGCACGGCGGTCGGTTCGCGTGAATTGCCCGGAGCCTCAGCGTAGCTGGCGACCAACGAGGAAAAGCGCGCGTCGCCCAGGAGGCCCTTGGCACGCTCGAAAAATTCGCGGCTCTTGCTCAGATCGACCCCGGCCTTGAGCGCTTTATCCAGCTCGTAGTCGTTGAGCGTCGAGGTGCCGCAAGTGAGGAACTGTGCCTCGGTGCCGCCAGCGAGCCGGAAAGCCGTCAGCAACTTCGAGTTTTGAAACGCGGGGAGCGGGGCGGTCGGCTTCATGGCGGCGGGAATTTCTCAGCGACTGCGGCCGTTGGTTCCTGTCGCCCGAGCGACTGGCAGGGGCGGCATTTCCTCGCGGAAGGCGAGGACGGGGGCGGGCGCGGGAACGAGGCGTGCGAGGGATTCCGGCAGCACGCCCGCAGCATGGGAAGCGCCGGCGAGGGTGTCAAAGCGGTTCAGTGCGCCGGCCTGACGATCGAGAACCCGGTGCACCGCGGCGACCGCGGCCTGCTCGGCTTCGGCGCAGCCGGCGAGCACGCGCGCGCGATACGGCGCGGTTTCTTCCGCGAGCCTGCGCGTCGCGGTCAGAAGTGAGTCGAGTCCGTTGGGGAAAACGAAGGCGGTGGCGCTCATGTTCGATGAAAGATTAAAACGACCGGTGCCGAGCGGTCTGTAACGGAGAATTCGTTACCGACAAACCGGCTTTTGGCTTCAAGGATACGGCCGTTCACAGCTTTCCAAAAGTAAACTTTAAGCGACTTGTCAACAATAGAGCATTGCGAATCCCCGTAGAATATGCCAAGCCACACAAAACACCGCCTCGCCCGAGTTATGGCCTTCGCCCCTGAAACGAAAAACCTGCCTGTCATCGAACTGCCTGCTCCGGCCCCGGAGCCGCTGATCGGTGAGGTGATCGTGGCGTATAAGTTTCCGATTCTGCTGCGGGCCATGAAGCAGCACCGCGTCGAACTGCGCGTGCATCGCCAGACCGATTTGCTCGGCATCTACAAGGCGGCCGATCGAGCGGGCCTGAAACTGTGGACGACGAAAGAGCACGATCCTGAGAAGGCGGACAAGGTGGTGACGCGGGTGCGCCTGCGCACGGAGAACGAGAACGTGAGTCCGTTCTATCGCGGCGATCAGGTGCGGCTTTCCGGTCGCGTCTTGACGCGAGGGCGCTGGCAAGCGCTGGCGCTTGCAGCGATCGCCGACGGCGTGGTTGTGATCGAGGGCGACCGCGAGGCGGCCGTCCGCGTGGTGAAGGCGATCGCCGTGCTCGCGCGGCGCAGTCTGCCGCCAGGCAGCCGGCCCCGCCCGTCGTCGTCCTACAGCTACACGCAAGCCGAAGAATCTGACAAACAATGGAAGGTGACTGTGAGCGCCGATGCGCGCGCAGCTCTCGCACAGGCCCTCGCCAAAAAAACACGAGAGCGAAAGCCTGATTGAGCAATGCCAACTCCCAGTGACGGACGCCTCTTCATCACGGAAAAACCAAACCAAGCCGCGGATCTCGCGAAGGTCTTGGGTTCCGAGCGGAAAACTTCAACGCACTGGGAAACGGCCGACGGGCGTGTGACGTGGCTCTTCGGCCACATGCTGCGTCTCGCGCAGCCGGAGGAATACGATCCGAAGTGGGGCGGTCGGTGGAGCTGGGAGCAGTTGCCGATTCTGCCCGAGCGGCCGAAGTTTCTCCCGATCGAGAAGACGATGGGGCGACTGCGTGAAGTGGGCGCGCTGCTGCGCGAGTGCTCCGAAGTCGTCGTCGCGACGGACGGCGACCCGGAGGGCGAGATGATCGGCCGCGAGGTCCTGGCGCATTTCAACTGGCGCGGGCCGACGCGCCGCCTCTGGCTGACTGCGCTCGATCCTGCGAACATCCGCAAGGCGCTCGATCGCATCAAGCCGGGTGAAGAAACGGTCCGTCTCTACTACGCTGCGGCGGCGCGCAGCGAGGCGGACTGGCTGGTTGGAATGGGCCCGACGCGGGCGGCGACGTTGAAAAGCCCGCGCGCGGCCGGCACCATGAGTGTCGGACGCGTGCAGACTCCCACGCTCGCCCTGGTGGTTCGTCGCGATCGGGAGATCGAGAATTTCAAGCCGAGCGATTATTTCGAGGTCATCGCACAGCTCCGCACGGATGCCGGCGTCGAGATCGCGCTGCGGCACGCACCTGGCGAGGAGCATCGTATCACGAAGCGGGCGGATGCGGAACGCATCGTCGCCGGCGCGCAGGGCGCGCGCGGCCCGCTGAGTGTCGAGACCGAGACGGGCAAGCGCGAGAAATCACCCAGCCCATTCTCGCTCGCTGCGCTCCAGAAGAAAGCGGATGCGCTCTGGGGCTGGCCGGCCAAGAAGACGCTCCAGATCGCCCAGGAACTCTACGAGGAACACAAGTGCACGAGCTACCCGCGCACCGATGTCGGCTACCTGCCCGAGGAGCAGATGGCCGACGTGCCGAAGATCACGGCCGCCCTGGTCGAGTATCCCGAGTTCGCAGCGCTACGCAGCGCCACGTTCAAGGCGGGGCACTGGTTCAACGACAAGAAAATCGGCGGCTCGCACCACGGCATCATCCCGACGAATTTCCCGGACTTGGCGAAGCTCAACGAATCGGCGCGCGACCTCTACCTGCTGATCGCGCGGCAATATCTCGCTTCGCTGATGCCGGACTATGTTTTCGACGCGGTGAACATCACGTTCACCGCGGGCGTCGAGTTCCGCGCGCGCGGAACTGTGCCGGTGGACTACGGCTGGCGCGCCGCATTCCGCGACGAAAAGCCGGAGACCGGTGAAGAGGAAGAGGCGGACGTGACGCTGCCCAAGGTGAAGGACGGCGAGCCTGCGGCGATCATGAAGACCTCCGTCGATGCGAAGCGCACGCGTCCGCCGCGGCGCTACACGGAAGGCACGCTTCTCGCGGACATGGAGAACGTCGCGAAGTTCGTCACCGATCCGCAGCTCCGGGCGATTCTGAATCGCGACGAAGGCAAGCAGCGCGGCATCGGCACGAGCGCCACGCGCGCTGAAATTCTCGCGACGCTCGTGGATCGCGACTACATCGGCAAGAAAGGCCGGCAGATCACTTCCACCCCGAAAGGGCGCGCCCTGGTCGCGCTCCTGGAGCGCGCCGCACCGCCGCTCGTGGACGCCGGTGAGACGGCCATTTGGCAAATGTCGCTCGATGCGATCGCTGAGGGGGGAGACCCGGCGGAGTTTGTCCGCGGGATCAAGGGTCGCGTGACGGAATACATCGCTTCGCTGCACGCGGCCGATGCAGCGCAGCTCGCTTCCGCGATGGGCATCGGGCCGACGCAGGGCACGGGCGTGATGATTCCGGCGGCACCAGGCGCCCAGGATGCGGCCGATGTTGAGCTGGTCGATGAAGGCGAGTATTTCACCGCGGCCGGCTGGGTGGGACGCTTCTACAAGAATGTCGCCGGTGCGAAGCTGACGGCGGCGGAAATGGCGGAGGTTGTGCGAGCCGGCGCCGCCGGCGTCGAGCGTGAGGTGCCGTCGCTGTTCAAGGGACGGCCGCCGCAGAAGGTGAAGCTGACGTTCGATGCGAACGCGAAGCCCTACCCGAAGATCAACGTGCAGTGGCCGCAGAAAGCGGGCACGTCGAGCGAGGGGGCTCCTACCGGTGTCGAAGCGACGTGGGGTAAGCACACGGGGGAAATTCTCGACTGGGGCACGTTCTACACCGTGCCCGGTGTGCAGAGCAACGAACGCGACACGAAGTTCATGAAGGCGCTCGCGGGCCACCAACTTACGCCGCAGGAACTCGCGGCGATTCTCGGCGGCGGGAAGGAAGGCACCCGCATGAGCGGACAGCTCTTCCGCTCGGGCGCCGGTGCTGCGTTCAAGAGCGATCCAATTGTGTTCTACAACGCCCGCAAGAAGCCGTATCCGGGCTTGGAATTCAACTTCGGCTGAGACGATGATCGCCAGCTCACCAATGCAGAAACGCGGCGCGCAGCACGAAAGGTGGCTGTCGCTGGTCGAGCACATTAACCGCAAGGTGGTCGGTCAACCGGAGGCCGCAAAGCGCTACGCGCGTGCGATCCTCGCCGGCGAGATGGGTCTGACAAGGAAGGGGCGCCCGCGCAGTTTTCTCATCAAGCTCGGTCCGACCGGCACGGGCAAAACTTCCATGACCGTCGCGGCGAGTGAACTTCTCTACGGCACCGATGCGATCATTCGCCTGAACATGGCGGAGTTCCAGGAGAAGCGCGACCTGGCTCGACTCCTGGGCGAGAATCGCAACGACAACGGTTATCTCGGCGACGAACTCGATCGGCTGCGGAAAGCCGGCGGGCACATGCTCTTGGTGGACGAGATCGAGAAGGCGCATAAGGACATCGCCAACGTGTTCCTCGGCATGGAGGGCGCGACGGTCACGATGGCGAACGGCAAGACCTATTATCTCGACGACATCCATTGCATCGTGACCTCGAACCTTGGCAGTGCGGATGCGATGGAGATGGGCAATCTGCCCTACGCTCTCGTTGCCGAGCACATCGAGCAGGAAGCGATGACTCACTTCCGGCCTGAAGTCTGGGCGCGGTTCACAGACAAGATCGTGTTCCGCGGCCTGACCTACAGGGTGCAGGAGCAAATTGCGCGGGACATGCTGACCGACGAAGCGCGATTCCAGAGCGCGCGGCTCGGGCGCGAAATCGTGATCGGAGACGGAGTGTTTCGCTTCATCGTGGCGCAGGGATTTCACGAGACGCTAGGCGCCCGTCCAATGCGCAACACCGTTGAGTATCACGTGCGAGCGGGGATTGTGGAGAAGATCCTGGAATGCCTCGCGGAAAAGGGCATCGAGCTTCCCAAGGACTGGGAATCGGAAGAGAGCCAAGCCCTGCTCAAGGCGATTGTTCAGACTCTGCCTGGCAGCAAGCTCCGCCTCGAATTGGTGGGGCAGGAACTGAAAATCCGAACGGAGTGAACGAACTATGAGTGCAGCACCGAAACCCGAGGCCCCCACCGCAACGACGAAGAGCGCGCTGATGCGCGGCATGCCGACGCGTGCCGGCGGCGCCGCCGGCGCAACGCCAAAGGCGGAGGTGAAGCCGACCCAGAAAAAACCATTTGAAGAGGCGAAGGCCACCGGGCCGTGTCTGCGGCTCGATTGGGACGGCGGCGTGACGACGCTGCTTGTCCCGTGGATCGCGTTCAGCGAGTCGCTGAACATGGGCAACAAGATGGCCCTCGTCTTCGGCAACATCGAGGTGACGGTTTTCAGGAAGACGCAGGCGGCGAAGGATCATTGGCAGCTCGAAGAGCTGGTAGCGTTGCTGTCGCTCCAGAAGATTGCGCGCTTGCGTGATGACCCTGAGATCGGTTGCTGCGTGCAGGCGTTCCGCCTGGAGACGAATTCGGAGGGCGAGACGGAGCGGCATCCGATCGTGAAGCGCTACGAGGAGGTCGGCTTGGCCGATCCAGACGAGGACGAGGCGCCGGAAGCGGAATAATATAGGCGGCAATATCCGCCCGCTCTTCGATAACGGGCGGCCGTGAAAGAAGCCGATCAAGAAAAATCGGCGCCCGGGGAGAGTCGCGCAAGTCGCTGATTTCAGAGCGAAAACGGCCGAACCGGGGAAAGCGGTTTGATATAATATGCGCGTATGCACATCAAATCGAACGCTGTATTATTCCCCGTTGGGCTCGTGTTTCTGCGGGACCATGCGGACCGAGAATTGCCGACGCCGGCGATCGTGAGAGAGGATCGCCGGCGCGCCTGGTTGTCGATCGACGACCCGCACCTGGATGAACTGTTGAGCGATGCGGATTTCTACGCGGACCCGGATGGACCGGCCGGCAGAGAGAACCGGTCGCTGAGTCCCGCAGGCCTCAAGGAGGCGGCGGCACGGACCGCCGCGGCGATCCGTCGCGCGCGCGCGACGCACGAAGGGAGCTGCCATGCACGTTAGACTTTCCGAGCCGAAGTTCAGGAACACGACGCGCGTGCCGTCGGCGTTCCTTCGTGAAGTGGTGAGGTTCTGCGCGCCTGGCGGCTGCGGGCCCGTGCGCATCTGGTTCAAGCGCTGCCGGCGGGGAAACTGGTTCAGCGGCCGTTGCTACGCCGGGCGCTATGTGACGTGCAAGATTCCCGATCCGTATCTGCTGCGGGCGATCTACCACACGCCGGCAAAGAACGGCTACATGGATTGGGAGGCCTGCACGTTCGAGGAAGCGCTGGTTGCCCTGGTGGCGCACGAGCTGCGCCACATCTGGCAGTATCGCAATCCCCGCGGCCGGCGGGTGTGGGGTAGCCGCGGGCGGATGTCGGAGCGCGACGCCGATGCCTACGCGATCAGGAAAATGCGCGAGTGGCGGCGTGCGCAGCCGTCGAGGGCGCTGGTCGTGATGAAGGCGGCAGCCTGAAAACAGGTCCGCCCCGGACTACACACATCCGGGGCGGGAGCTTAGTCGTCTCGCAACGAACCTTGCGAACGCGGGGCAGAGTTCGGGCGATCGAATGGTGGGAGTCAAGCGCGGGTGTAGGTTCTGGTGTAGGGAAGCGGCGCAGCCGCGTGGGAGTAGGGCGCGCCTGGCGGCGCGCGGTGTGGGTGTGGTCTGTGGGGGGCCTGCCTGTTGGTTCCGAGGTAGGCCGCGGCGCGGTGGGCGCCGCGGAGTGTGGGCCGCGCTGGCGCGCGGCCGTGACAGTAAAGCGGATTGCAGAGTTGCACCGGCGCCGGCGCGCCGGGAGATTCGGGGCCATGCGCTTTCGGAAATACCATGCCTTGGGCAATGACTACATTGTGATGGGGCCGATCGTGACGGGACCGCGCGAGGAGGGTTGGGAGCCAACCCGCGAGCTGGTCCGCACGATCTGTCATCGTAACTACGGGCTCGGGTCCGACGGCATCCTCTGGGGCGCCGAGAGCGCGCCTGGTGAGCCGTTCGGACTACGCATCTTCAACCCGGACGGTTCGGAGGCGGAGATGTCCGGGAATGGCGTGAGGATCTTCGCCCGGTATCTGGCCGACGCGCAGCGCGTCGGCACTGGCGAGGCGTTCAGGATCGAGACGCGAGGCGGCGTTGTCACGGCGGTAGTGTGTGACGGCGGCCGGCGAGTCGAGGTTGACATGGGTCGAGTCTCCTTTGCGAGCGAGGCGATTCCGGTCGTGGGATGGCCCCGCGATGTGGTGAATGAGCGGATGACGATCGACGGCCGCGAACTTGCGTTCACGGCCGCGACGATCGGGAATCCGCACTGTGTGATCGTGCTCGATGAAATGTCGGAAGCCGTCGCGAGGCGGCTCGGGCCGGCGATCGAGACGCATCAGAATTTTCCGCGACGGACGAACGTGCAGTTCATGCGCGTGCGCGATCGGGGAAACATCGAGATCGAGATTTGGGAGCGTGGGGCCGGCTACACGCTCGCCTCGGGAAGCAGCTCGTGTGCTGCGGCGGCCGTCGCGCACCGTCTGGGCATGGTGGACCGGGCGGTTACGGTCCACATGCCGGGTGGCGAGATCGGGATCGAGATTGGCGAAGGCTACGCCGTGCGCATGAGCGGACCGGTTACTCGTGTGGCCGACGGCGAATTGCACGCGGAGGCCTTCGGCTGTGGGATTGACAGCAAAGCGCTTTACTGAAAGCGTCTGTCCATGAGCACTGTGATCGAAAGTAAGCTGACCGATAACGAACTCGCGTTCCTGCGAAAACTCACGGAAGGCAAAAACTGGCGCCTGCGTGACGGAAAGCCGACGCCGGCGATCGCAAGCCTGGTCACACGCGGCTATTGCCGGACGAGCCCGGAGCGGCTTGGGCCGCTCGGCATTTACACGGGCGAAGTCTGCATCGACATCACCGAGGCGGGCAGAGCCGCGATCGCCGCATGAGCATCCGCATCGCCAAGGAACTCTGCTGCGACACCTGCCACGATTCCGTCCGCCTGGATGCGCGGACGCTGACGGAGGAATGGCCGTCGCTTGCGCGAGACGGTTGGACTCGCGGCGGCGGCAAACACCGTTGCCCGAAGTGCTCTGGCACGACGCGCCGTGCGCGGCATCCGGTTGAGTTTGAGAACGCCGAAGACGGAGACGAAGGATGAACGCCATGAAAATCAGTCGGTTCCTTCGGCGAGTTCGCGAGGTGTGCCTGGCATGGCTGTGCACCGATCCGCACGGTGATTGGTCGCCCGCCGTGGTGCGGGCGCTGAACAGCGCTCGTGTGCAGACTGGGGAGCCGTCGGCGCAGGCCTCCACAGAGTTCAGAGACCGCATTGCTCTGGGCGAGCCATGAGCGTGGAGGAGGCAATTCGTGTCGCGCGGCTTCTTTGCGACTACCGCGATCGCCACCTGCGTGGCCGTGAATGTGAAAAGGAAACGCCCCGGTGAGAAGACCGGGGCGCTGGCCCTAAGCTGGGTTCCGATTTTGTGGGACCGGAGGGCGTCCCAGCCTGGTTGCAACAGTCGAGATCGGCGGCGCGATCGTCAAGTGCGGATCAGCGACAACGTGCGCCACGCGTCGCCGGCGCGGCCGGTTTCGGCAGCGGAGCTGCATCGAGGAGTCCGTGCGCCCTGAGGTGCGCGATCTGATCCTCCTGCTTGGGGAAGAGCGTGCCGGCGTTGGTGCCGTCGATCCACAGCGTCATGATGCCGCTGTCCTCGGGATGGATTCGGCTCGGCGAGATCGTCGCGCCGCGCGATGTGAAGAAGCTCGCCGGCGCCGGCTCAGTGGTCCACGTGCCGTTGCGGCCGACGGAGTAGTAGGTGGGGTCGGTGTGGGCGTTCATGAAGAGCGGGAGCGTTGCTGCGCGCGAACCGCGATCGGCGCGCCGCCGGCGCGCGTGCGAGCGCCAGCCGTCGGGCGTTGCTTCGTGGTTGCGCTCGGCCGCGGTCGCGGAGCGATCGCGTGCGGATGCGCGGTCGGTTGCTGTTGCCGGAACGCGGCGATCCGCTGGCGCTGCGCGAGCTGGTCGAGCCGCGATCGGGAAGCGGTGGCGCGTTGCTGCGCGGCGAGCTGCTGTTGGCGGAGTGCCGCCTGCTTTTGGCGCTGCGCGAGTTGATCGGCCCAGGGGACGGCCGCGGGGCGCGCGCGTTCCGGCCGGGCGCGTGCGGCGATTGCGCGCGGGACTGGCTTGGCCGGCCGGCGGATGTAGGTCGCGAGAGTTTGCGCGGTGTCGATGCAGCGCAGGATCGGCCAGGTGATGTTGCGCTGCGCGGTGCGAATTGCGGCGGCGAAGATCCGCGTTGGCGTGGGGAACGGCTCGCACGAGAGCACGGACCGGAGAAAGGACTGGAGCAGGTTGAAGTCCGCTGGCTTCGGCGCCGGTTTTGGCGGCGTCGGTCGTTGTTTGAGCAGCGCGTTGAGTTCGGCCGCGGTGAGCATGCGATCGAACGGCTTCGCGCGATCGAGCGTCTTCTTGCGCGGTCGGAGTCGATCATTGAGGAGCGCGGCCTTCGTCTGCTCGTGGCGGAGCGTGGCCATCGACTCCGGCGGATTGGACAGCGCGCGCTCGATCGTCCGGCGGGCGCGGGAGAGACGCCGGCAGGCCGGCTCGGAGACGAACGGCAGTTGCACGCGCCCTTTGGCATCGAGGACCGCGGCGACGTTGCGGCGCTGGAGGCCTGCGAGCAGTTCACGTTGGAACGCGCGATCGAGGTCGCGGCCGTTGCGGTAGAATCGCACCGGTTCGAGCGCGCGCCAGGAGCGGCCGTCGTGAGTGGCGTTCATCACGAGGAAGTGCGTGTGCCGGTGCGGGTCGTCGTGACGGCTGCGCTCGTGCGTGAACGCGGCGACGATCAGGTTGCCGGTGGGCAGGGAGGGCGTTTACCGCCGTCCGATCGACACGCGAGCGTTTCGAGGATCGGGACGAACGCGCGGATGGCATCCTGCCAGGCGCCGGCGCAGGCCTCCTGGAGCGGCGCCGGCCCGCAGAGCGCGGCGACGGAGTAGCTTTGCTGCTGCTCAGGCAAACGTCCCATCCGCATCGCCGCCGCTTGTCGCGGCGGAGCCCGAGGAAGACGCCGCGGCGGTCGTAGCCCTCAAGGGCGGAGTGCAGGTCCTCGATCGCGACGGGTTGGCCGGGGGCGATGCCGATCGCCTTGCAGCCGTCGCCGAGCCATAGGCCGGCCTTCTCGGCTTCGGTGAGGGCGTCGCTGAGTTTGTGGTAGCGGAGCCGCGGTCGGGCGGTCCGAAGCATCGTTATTCGCAGCATTCGACGGCCCCCGGAATCCGCGCCGCGAGACAAAATGTCAAGCCCCGACAAGTGAGCGCACCTTACGTCTTCCGGCACATGCGCGCAAAATGCGGCCAAAATCGGCGAATGGAGGCGACCAGCGCGCACCTGCAAAGCTAGTTTTCTAAAAAGCTAACAAACTAGAAGTTAGGAGGGTAGGAAGTTGGCTTTTTAGCTTCTTAGGAAACTAGCGCTTCGCCTCGCGCCTTCGGCGCTCGGCTCGCGTTTTTCGCGCACGGCGTTTGCCGGCGCCGCCGGCCGTGCGAATACCCGCTCTTCTGCAACGCTGTCCTCGGCTCGCTTCGCTCGCCTCGGAATCTTCGCCTGGCGGCGAAGAAAACTCTGCCGGCCGGCGCGAATTCGACCCCTGGAAGGGTGTATGACCACGAACCAAATTCGATTTCTCCGCGATCTGATCGCAGCACAGGGACTTCATCAGCGGACGCGCATCGAGCGTGATCGTTGGGTGGAGGAGGTCGGGCGATGGCGCGGCGCGGGAACGCAGACGGTGCGGGCGTTCATTGAGGCGGGCTTGGTGGAAGTCGAGGGCAACGAAGCCGGGCAGCGCTGGGCGGCATTCCGGCGTGAAGTGCTCGAAGCGATCGCTGAATGACGTTCGCCTCGCGCCTTCGGCGCTCGGCTCACGCTGGACTAATTCGCGGTTGGTGAATCCGAATTAGTCCGCTGCACGGGAATCGGCTTGCCGGTTCGGACAGTAAAACGCATTGCTGATGGCATGATGGCAGCACGCAAAAGCGCCCCGGCGGACCCGGTGGTCGGGACAATGCTTCGGCATCGCAACGGCTGGGTGTTTCACAATACCAGCCCGGAGGCCATTGAGCAGATGATGAGGGACGGGTTCATGGATTGCGGTTCATTCGCGGATCGGTGTATCGACTTCGGTCGGACCGCATGGATTGCGGCTCGGCTTAGCGACATCGAGCCCTACTCGGCGCACCAATACGGCGACAGCACGGCGTTCGAGGCGCACTGGGAGGTGCGGAATCCTGACTCGGGCGAGGGCGCGCCGTTGAAGGTTAAACGCACGATCCCGACGTGGCAGCTTGTGGAGGTGAAGCGGAACGGCGTGGCGATTCGTCGGTTGGGGCCGGCGCCGACGGAGTGGGCGGCGAAAGAGCCGATGCCGGCGTTGCTGGGCGACGGAGCGCGGAGTGCGCGAGTTCGGCGGGGGCCATGAGTGCGGTGGAGATTTTCGCGAAGATGGCCGGTGCCGCTCTCATCATCGCGGCTCTGTTCCTGTGGGCTTCGGGTATCACGATTGGCGGCACTGGACCCGGGCGCAGGGATCGGGCGGGTGACGCGAAAGACGAAGGGCGAAGCTGACGGCCGCCAACGAGCGGCCGCCTTGGCAAACCAAGGGGCTAACGCCGCCCCCTCGCGGCGCAACGCGCCGCTCACCCTGGCGAGGTTCAAGCGTGCGATGAGCGAGGGAATCGGGATTGGGCTGCCTTGGGGGGGGCGAACAGCAAACTCGCTTGACGGGCGTAACAGCAAAGCGCTTTAGTGAAACGCATGAGAAGCGAATTGCAGGGACTGGCAGACGGTGGGCCGCCCGAGCGTGGCCGGACGCCGAGTGAAGCGCTGGCCTATTTCAAGTATTGGACGTTCGGCCGGCCGGCAAACTTTCGCGCGGAGCTGACGCACCTGTTCTCGGAGAATTACGGCGTTGCGATGGAGAGGCGCGCGAGAGCGGCGCTGACGCCAACGGCGCGATGGGATTTCCGCGGAAAGCTGGTGAGTCTCCTAGCCGAGTGTTGGGGCGTAAACCCGGTGGCGGTCTCCAAGGTGTTCAAGTCCCTGCCGGTGCAAGATCGCCGGAAACTGGACGCGATCGTTGATGAAGTCGTGAAGGAGGAAATTGGAGAGACGGCGTTCGTGGCGATGTGTGAGTCCACGGCGAAGCGGCATACGAACGTCAGTGAACGGCGCCTTCGTGCGTTTGATCGCAGGTGGCGCGATCGCCACGGGATTGGAATTGACGCCCCTGACAGCAAAGCGCATTACTGAGTCTATGAGCGCGCGCAGCAGCAAGATGGTCAGTTTCGTCGGGCACGTCATCCGCGGTTGCGGGACACTGCCGCATTGTGGGAGTCACCCTGGGACGGTGTTTCTGGCGCTGATGGTTCTGATGGGCGCTGCCGCGGGATCGAAAGGCGGCGCACTCGGGATGTTCGGCGGGGCCGGTGTGATGCTCGTCTTCGGCGGGGCGTTCTATCTTGTCGGGGCCTACAGCCGATCGAAGACGGACGAAGAGCTGGAGGCGCGCTTGCGTGCGAAGACACGATGAGCGCACAGGAGGCAGTTGGCGGCGCGGCTTTGCTCGTCATCGTGATGTGGGGATTCGCGCTCATCACGACGATGGCGATGTTCGGCGTCTGGCTTTTTAGCTTCATCCACTGCCTGCGTAATCGGCATGACAAAGACCGGCTTCTGTGGGTGCTGGTCACATTCTTTGGCGGGCCGATCGGGGCCGTGATCTATTGGGCTTTCGGGCGGAGGGGTAGCGAGCACGCGACGCAGCGAAGCGGCGGCTGGGGAGTGCAGGTCCCGCCGTCGGTGTCGGATGCGCGCGCGCCCACGCGGCAGAGCGACCGGGCTTTTTTCGATCATCACGGGCTTGTTGACCCGAAAGAACGCAGCAGGCAGATCAGCGACGCCGTGTGGCGTGAGGGGCGCAGTCATCGCCGCGGAGAGCAGCGATGAACGTATGGCGAACCAGGAACCGAATCTATGGCGACAAAATCACTCATCCCTGCGGCCCGTAAGCGGTCGAAGTCGGCGCACTCGAAGCCACGAGCCCAACGCGTGAGATCATGCCGCGTATGCGGCTGCACCGACATGGATTGCCGGCAGTGCATCGAGAAGACGGGGGAACCTTGCTATTGGGTCGGAGCGAACCTTTGCTCGGCGTGTGCATGAAAAAACCGAAGACAGAGGAGACGGTTCCGTGCCCGCACTGCGGGAATGGACTTACACGGGCGCAAGTAGCGTCGATGCTGGGGACGCTAGGCCGCGGCAAGCGGAAGCAGGTTTCCGGCGCCGAGCGCAAGCGCCGCGCTGAGCGGTTGAGGCTGGCGCGGGAGAAGCGTTGGAAATGAGCGCGAGGGAGGGTAAGCGTCCGACCGTCCTGGTCCTCGGAATCGGACCATTCGCGCACAGCACGGCCGCAATTCTGGGCGAGTGCGGTGCCATTGTAGCGACCTATCTGACGCGCGATTACGCGCACTACGGCCCCGGTTTGGTGGGCGCTACCTACACGAAGGCCGAGTATCCCAGCCCGGTGCCGTTGGTCGCGAAGCTCGGCGTTGATCTGGTGATTCCACAGTCGATCGACTGGATGTTGCAGGAATGGACGCAGGATCTTCTCGCGTCGGGCGTCGCGATTTTCTCGCCAGTGGACGAAGGGATGAGGATCGAGCGAGAGCGGGATTTCGCGCGTGAGCTGTGCGAACGCTTCGGCATCGCATTCCCTCGCTCGTTTGTCGCTCGCGATCGCAGCGAGGCGGAGGCCTTGCTGGCGGCCCATCGAGTCCCCTTCGTCATCAAGAATCCGCTCTGCCGGCCTTCGAGTCCGATCCACACGATCGTGTGCGGGTCGATTGAAGAGACGGCCGCTTGGCTGCCACACCTGAATTACTCCGAGGGCGTGTTCCTCCAGGAGTATGCGGGCGCGCGTGAGGTTGGTCATATCGCTCTCGTTTCCGAAGGCGAGGTGCGGTCAATGGTGACGAACCAGGAATATAAGCGCGCCCACGACAACAATACGGGACTTGTAGCCGGTGCACCCCTGGGCGGCCTGGTCGAGCGCGACGAAGCCGATCGCTACGGCCTGGCGCGCGAACTCCTCTCGCCCTTGGCGCCGTGGTTCCGCGAAGTGAACTTTCACGGACCGATTCAGGTGACGGCCGCGCTCAAGGACGGCCGGTGGAGCGTGCTCGAATACAACGTGCGTATCGGCGTGACCTCTGGCGCGATGATGCTGCGCATGCTGGAGAACCCGTTCGAGGTCCTGCATGCGACGGCGCGCAACGCACGGCTTGCGCCGTTGTGGAAGAGCGGGCCGAATTGTGGCTGTTCCGTCACTCTTGCAAGCTACGGCTATCCGTTTACGCAGGTCACGCCGCCGGCGATGCCGATCGCCTTCCGCGGCGGCAAAACCGTCGGCGCAGGCGATTGCTGGTGGGGCGAGGTTGAGCGCCGTGGGGATTCGCTCATGGCGGTGGGACACCGCGTGGCGGACGTGATCGGGTTCGGCTCCGACATGGCGGAGGCGATCGAGGCGGCTTATTCGCGTGCGCGAGAGATCATTGTCCCTGGCGGCTATTGCCGGACAGACATCGGCAAATCGCTTTGGCCGCCCGGGAGCGAATAAGGCGATGCTGCCGCAGAGACAGGCGTGGGTGGAAATCGACCTTGCGCGCTGGCGCCGGAATCTCCGGGCGATCGCAGCGGAGCTGAGGCCTGGCGTTCGGTTTGGCTACGTCATCAAGGAGGAGGCGAACGGGCATGGGCTGCTGACGGCTGCTGAGCTTGCGGCGGAAGCCGGGGTATCGGCGTTGATCGTCGGCTCGCTTGATGAAGCCGTGCGTCTGCGCGGCGCCGGGTGGCGCCGCGATGTCCTCCTGCTTGGCCGGTGCCATCCCGAGGAGATGCGAACTTGCGTCGAGGAGCGGATCACTGCCTGTGTGCACGCGGCCGACGAGATCGCGGAGTGGGCGGAGACCGCGCGCAGAGCCGGCGGCGAAGCCCTCGTGCATCTCGAAATCAACACGGGCTTGAATCGCTACGGCGCTCACTGGAGCGCCGCGGTCGGGGTGGCGGAGGCCTGCGCGTCTGCGGCGGGTGTTCGTCTTGGCGGGGTTTTCACGCATTTCGCTCAGTCGGACGAGGCGGACAAGACTTTCGCGCGAGTGCAAATCGCGCGCTTCGAGGAAGTGCTGGCGGCGTTGCGGGCCCGCGGGATTCCCGCCGGCGTTCGCCACGCCTGCAACAGCGGCGGGTTCCTCGATTTGCCGGAGGCGCATTACGACATGGTGCGGGTGGGACTGCTGCCGTGCGGCGTGTTCCCGTCGGATGTCTGCCGGCGAATCGCCGGGATCGAGCCGGTGATGAGTGTCCGCGCGCGCATCGCGATGATCCAGGAGCTGCGTCCGGGCGACCATGCGGGTTATGGCATGCGCTTCACGGCAACGCGGCCGACGCGGATTGCTATCCTACCGATTGGCTATGGAGACGGGTATCCAAGAATGAGGAACGCAGGGCGAGCATTGGTGCGTGGTCGCAGCGTGCCGATCGTCGGCGGAGTTTCGACGGGCGCGGTGTTTTTGGATGTGACAGACGTGCCGGATGTGCGCCTCTGGGATGTCGCGACCCTGCTCGGTGACGACGGGCAAGAGCGCATCACGGCGACCGAGCTGGCGCGCCTTGCTGCGACGGTGAACTACGATGTGCTGTTGCGCTGGCGTGCGAAACTGCCGCGGGTGCTGGTGTCGTCATGAAGCTACTTTTCTCCGAGAGCCGGCCGGATCACGGGCATTACGTGTATCCATTCGCAATCTGGGCCTTCCCCGAGGAGGGAGAGACGCCGGCAGACTTGCTGGCGGCCGGCTTCTTGCCTTCGGGGCACAAGCTCGATCGCTACTATCTCTGTCGCCACACCCGCGTGGTCTTGAAGCAATTCGCCGCGACCTCGGAAAATCGTCGCGTGCTGAGGAAGTGGCCCGGTGTGCAGTGCGAGGCTGTTTCGCGCGAGGACTTCGCGCTTTCTGAGGAACGCCTGGCGTTCTGCCTTTCTTACACTCGTTCACGCTTCTCCGGCGGAGGCATGAGCGAGGCGCGCTTGCGGTCCTTGTTCGCGTCGCCGGTGACGACGCATGTTCTGATCTTCCGCAGGGAATCCGACGGCAGGGAACTTGGCTATGTGACGTGTTATCGCGAGGCGGGCCGGGCGCTGTTCTACTACTACGCGTTCTATTCGATCGAGCACGTCGGTCAGTCGCTTGGCGCGTTCATGATGACGACCGCGGCGCAGTGGTGCGCGCGCGAGGGAATCGAATACCTCTATCTCGGCACCTGTTACAGCGAAAGCGCCCTCTACAAAACGCAGTTCGCCGGGTTCGAGTTTTTCAACGGCATGCGTTGGTCGAATTCGCGCGACGAATTGAAGGCCCTGTTGGGGCGAGGAGGAGGCGACGCCGGCGATGGGCACTTGTTGGAGGACGAAGGCTTTCGGGCGAGGCATTTGCCCGAAGGCCTTGGCGCCGCGGCGGCGGCGTCCCGCTTTCGCGGTTGACGGGCGAACAGTAAAGCGCATTACAGATGGGGCATGCCTGTTGTCGGTTACTACGTGACGAAAGACGGTGCGCCGTGCGCGCTGAACATGGGGCTTCACTCGAAGGGCGTGTTGGTGCCGGCGAAGCGGGGCGAGGACTATCACGTGTTCGCGGTGGCCGATGAGCGGACCGTTGCGGCGTCAGGGAAGCGGGTTTTCGCGCACATCCGCGCGATGCGCGCGGTGGAGCGAACCCGCAACTGTGCCAAGCGGGCGGGCAATTCGATGCTGCGGGATACGCCTGCGCTCAAGGCGCTGCTCCAGCGCGGCAAGTTTGCGATCGTTTCAATCATCGAACGCTCCGAGCGCCCGGCCGGCACGCCGCGCAAGCGTCGCTTGGCCGACGTGCCTGGCGAACTCTTTGAGCATCGGACATGAAACTTGGACGCGACGAAGCGGTGATTGCGGTGCCGGAGGGCGTCGCGCTGGCTACCGAGTGTCGCGAGGCGCTGGAAGCTTACGCTACGCGGCCGATTCTCCGGCGCGCTGGCGTTGGGATGATCTACGTGGTGATGGGCTACCGTGTCGGGGAGCTGGTTGAGCTGGCGGACCGGTTTGGAGTGAAGCTTGAGCGTCTGGTCGAGGAGCAGTTGTGAACACGAACGAGCGTCAGTATCGCCTCCTGTATTCAGTCGTGGTTGCTGGCAAGTCGGCGGAGTTCGCGCGCCGAGCGCTCGGACGATTCTTTGCGGCCGGCGGTGGGCGGTCTCCCTTCAGGTTTGTGCAGGATCTGGAGAAGGCCGGGTTGTTGGAGGCCTCGATCCGCGAGGCGCGGCTGGGCAACTACGGGAAGATCACGCGCGCCTTTCGTGAGATCGCGGCGGCGCAGCTCGATCTGAAGGCCTGCGGCCCCGAGGTCTTGGAGAAAATCCACGGGATCGGCCCGAAGACATCGCGGTTCTTCATCCTCTGGACGCGCCCGGGCGAGCGTTACGCGGCCCTCGATACGCACGTGCTGAAATGGCTCCGCTACCTCGGGCACAAGGCGCCCAAGGCAACGCCGCCGCCGGAGCGTTATCGCACGCTGGAACTCGTGTTCCTGGCGGAAGCGGACGCCAGGAGAGTGATGCCGCGCACACTCGATGGCATCATTTGGGATTTCTGCTCCAAGCTGCCGCTTGGGATTGATGAGCGCGAGATCGCCTGGCCGGCGCATCTCCGCAAGGTGCCGGCGCCGTTCCCGCGGGAATTGCTGGAAGCCTTCGGGGAAGCCGTGGCCGCGGTGGAGGGTGGCACGTGACCGCGATGCACACGGCTCCGTGGCGGCAGGTGACGCACATCGAGGTGCACGACCGGTGCTATTGGTTGAGGCTCGAATGCGGGCATTTCAAGAGCGCGCGGCGGAGTGTGCCGCGCGCCTTTTCGATCACGAACGAGCCGCGCCAGGCGCCGCACAAGGTGCGTTGTCACTTCTGCTCGGGTGGCAGGCATGCGAAGGCCTTCGCCGCGGTTCAGAGGGGGCTTGACGCTCAACAGTAAAGCGCTTTACTGTCGGGGCAGTGATTACGGAAACGAAGGTTTTGCGCCGGCGCCGATTGCACCCGAAGTGGGGGTATGAGTGCGCGCGCGTCCCCGGTGTCGAGTGCCTGGTGTGCGGCCGGAAGATCGGCCGCCGTCGTTTCCGCCATGTGACGATGCTGGCGCGGTTTGGACAGATGCTGTTCGAGCACGTGAAATGTCCACGAGCGAAGAAGCGTCGAAAGGAATTATGAGCGACCCGAAGCCATACGGATACGAGGTGCGGTTCACCCGGCGGAAGCCGGGTTCAGGGCTGTTGCCGGACATTGAGGAAATGACGATTCGCCGGAAAGGCACGGAGGCCTCCGCCCGAAAGGCGGCGTCTATGCACGGCGGATTTGAGAAGATTGTTTCCGTGACGCCGATCAGCGAAGCCGAAGCACCTCCGCCCCGGAAGCGTCACGCCGCCGAGGAAGGGCATGACGAGCCTGCGGCGGCAGTCCCGTCCGGTGGGGCGTCGCTGCTGACGCCGGCGGAGTCCGATGCGGCGGCCTCGGCAATCCTCGCCGTCGGCAAGATCGCCGCGGAACTCGCGGCGATCGCGGCAACGAAGCGCAAGAAGCTGAACGAACTGCACGACCGCCTGCGCGAAATCCAGAGGGCTATGCCCGAGGGCTCCGAAGAGCGAGCGGGGGTCGATAAGCTCTTGGCGCGCACCGACCGGCTCCAAGAGCACATCAACATGGAGGAATATGAGTCGTGGTGCATCACGATCAAGCGAGTGCTTGATGAAGCCTGGAGGGCATTGCCGTGAGCGCTCAGGGCCTCGGGCAATACATGACGCCGGCGTTCGCTGGCGAACTGCTCGTGGAGCGGATGAGCCTGGCGGCGCATGAGCGGGTCGTGGAATTCTCATGTGGCGACGGCCGTGGATTTCTTCGTGCGATTCCGCCACCGATCGAGCAGGTGGTTGGGATCGAGATCGACCCGGCGCTTGCGGCGCAGGCGATCAAGAACAGCGGTCGGCCTGTCATCACGGGCGACTTTCGGACCGTGGCGCTCCCATTTGAGCCGACGCTGTTCATTGGCAATCCGCCGTTCTCCCGTCGGCTGGTCGATCAATTTCTCCGGCGGATGCATCGCGAGCTGAACGAGGGCGGCCGGGCGGCGATGATCCTGCCGGCGTATCACTTTCAATGGGCGCGGCCGACGCTCCAATGGGCGGAAATGTTCTCGATCGAGCAGCAGATGATTCCGCGCGAGCTTTTCCCGGGCCTCATGCGTCCGCTGAACTGGGTCGTGTTCACGAAAGAGCGCCAGCGCCGACTGTTTGGATTTCTGATCTATCCCGAGACTGCCGAGGTGAAGGGGATGAGTCCTGGCGCAAAGTTGCTCCTTGTGCAGGGGCGCCCGCGGCAGAGCGTCTGGGGCGCCGTCGTGGATGCTGCGATCGAGGCCGCCGGCGGCGACGCCGAGTTGGATCAGATTTATCATTTCGTCTGCCCACGTCGGCCGACTGGGAACCCGAATTGGAAGCAGCAGGTGCGAAAGGTTCTCTATCTGGGTGACTACGCCGATCATGGCGGGCGTTGGCGGAAGACGGCTGCTTAAACGGAGGCAACAAAACATGAACATGCTCGAAGCTCTCGCAATTTTGCGCGCCTGCGCGCTCGGATCAGCGCAGATGCAGACAAAGCGGGGCAAGGCCGCCCTGAAGGTGGTGGATAAGAAGCTCCAGTCGTTGCTGCGCAAGAAAGCGTGGCGCGATGGTGGCGGCGCCGTGCCGGTCCACATGGGCGACGAGAATTTCACTTACGCGCTCCCAGACGCGGCTCTGGCGAGCGATGCAGAGCCGGCGGATTCGCTCTGGATGGTGAAACTGGAGGCCGAGCTGGCGTCGATCAAGGATGCGGCGAACGAGGCCGGCGCCGGCGATCCGCCGGAAGGCTACAGCGAACTCACCGGCGACGCCGCGCGCATCGCTGACGATTGCTGGGTAAACGGACTCAATGCGATGGAAACGGCCGTTCGCAACTGGCTTCACGATCAGCGACGCGGAGCGGAGCCGAGCGCGGAAGACGATAAACCATGCGCCCCCCATTGATCCTCATTGCGGGCCCGAGTGCTTCAGGGAAGTCCACGCTTGCGCGCGCGGTGGCAAGTCGCGCCGGATTTCCGTGCCACTCGTTGGACGAGCACTTCATTCGCGGCAAGCGCGTGGTGGTGGGGACGCCACGCGGGCCGGTCAGGACGTTCGAGCGGCCGGAACTCTACAACGGCTCACGTCTGGCGATCGCACTTGGCAATCGGACGATCGGCACCGTGGCGGAAGGATTCTGTCTGTTCGTTTATCCGTTGATCGCGGAACTGGAGGCGCGTCGATTCTATCTCGATGTGCCGTTCGACATCTGCCTTGCGCGGCGCGAGGCCCGTCGTCCGCGGCGGCCGTCGGACGCCAGCTTTGCACTGATCGGTGAGCAGGAGAATGCAGCCTTTGTGCTGCCGCAGCGAGACCTGGCAGGTGTCGAGGTCCTGGACGGGATGCGTCCGGTGGACGAACTGGTCGCAGAGGTCCTGCGACGCTGCGGGATCTGACCTTAGCGTGAGCGGGTCGATCGCCGCGGCGTAGTTTTTACGGGAAGCGGTTCCCCGAAGGCCTCCGCGAACTCTTCCTCGATCGAGTCGAGCGAAGGGGCGAACGCAGAGATGGTGACTGCGGCACTGTTACCATACTTCGCGCGCAGGGCATCGGCTACCGTTGTCACGCAGCCGTCTTTGCGATCAGCCCATGCGCCCGTCACCAAAACAGTCTTCGCGGCGGGGTGCGCCGCGTGGATCTTCGCAGCCGCGCGTTTCAGTTCAGAGCCCCACGGGCCGGCCTCGATCGTGAGGCCGTGGGCTTGGCAGTGGTTGACGGCCGCAGATACCTCGGGGACTTCTGGGATTTCATCGCCATTCTCGCCGAGGATGACGATCGGGACGCCAGGATGGCGGACAACTTCGTCGCAAAGGTGCCGGCGGTTGTCGCGCGCAGCAGCGCGCAGACTCGAACTCGCCGCGTAGTGAAACATCAGGCTTCCGCAGAGTGAAGCTGGATGGACCAGGACGACGAGTTGTGCGGGATCGGACACGATGGAGTAGGGTGGCCAGCGCGAAAGATCAACGCAAGCTTGACGGTTGAACAGTAAAGCGCATTACTGACGACATGCAGCAAGGCGAGACAGTGTGCGAAACAGACGAAGGTCCGACGTGCCCCTGTGGATGCGGGCAGACGTTGCGGCGATACAACGAGCGGCGGGCCGTTTGCTGTCTGGCGTCGTGGCGGACCTTGCCTGACCATCTCCAGAACACGATCATGCTGGGAAATGAATACGAACGCGACGATGCGATCCGCGAAGCGGAAGAGATTGTGAGGGCTCGATGAAACTCTTCCGTTTCAGTCTCGGGCCTGACCCTTACGGCGATGGCAACTACATCGCCGATTGGGGTGAGCGCAAAGGGCGCTTCCCGGACCTTGCCACGGCCAAGAAAGCCCTCGTCATGGGACATCCGTTCCCGGCGGTGCTTACTGGTCGCTACGCCGGAGTATTCATCCCCGGTGTCTCATTGCCGCATGGTGACGAAGAGGTGATCCAGGTCTGGTCGAATATGCCGGAGGCGCTGGCGAACATTGCGGCCTTCAAGAAGGCCTTCCCGAAGGCGAAGCCGAGCCACTGGCCGCATGACGGTGATGGCACATACATGGGCTTGCTTCACGAGATCCACGTTCGCGAGATCAGCGAATTGCAGACGCCGGCGGTCGCGGGGCTGATCGGCGACGGGACCGACACAATGGCTAGCGCGAGTCCGGCGGGGCGCTATGCGCTTTCGTTCACGCCGCAGAATCGCAACCGGCTCCAGTTGCGGCTGCTCCAAAGCCAACTCGCAGGCGTCGTTGGTGACGAGCGAATGGCGTCCGCGAGCGAGAAGATGCAAGAGCAGCTTTCTCACTTCCGCGAGGGCATGGGGTTGATGAACGCCTACTGCAACCCCGCGGCGGGCCTCGAACAGTTGCGGCGCGGCGATCGCGCGCCGCGGGAGGAGCCGTATGGGCTTTTCCAAACACGGATTTATCTCGATGAAGAGCTGGGTCTGATCGCCAATTTGCTGAACATGGATTGGCGCGATGTTGGGCGGGTCGATCGTTGGCTGCTTCGATCGGGCCGATGGAAGCAGCTCCTGCCGTTGCCGAAGTGCATCCTCGTGACGCGGATTCGCCGGACCGAGCGCGATTATCGCAGCGAGGGGCTGGGTGGTCTGCTGGCGGCATATTACAACGCCTACAACATGGAGAACCTGGTTTGGGTGCGCGACGGCGAGAACGTCTGGCGCTTCTCTACGGACGTGCATTTCGATGAGCGCATTTTCCCCGCGGGTGACGACATGCCGGGACTGCTGCGGGCGTTTCAGGAGCAAATCTGGACGGCGCACTGGCGAGCGGCCGATGGCGGCGACGATCTCGACGGACGATTCGGCCGCGGGAAGCGCGTTGAGGACAAACGCGATCGGGCAGACATGGCGAACGAAGAGGAGCCATGCCCCGTGCGCTGGAAGACTGACGCCACTTATCGAACGTTGCAGGACTGGCTCGACAGCGAACACTACACGAAGGAACTGGATGAATACTTGCGTCGGGTGGCCTCGGAGCGAGCGAAGCATCACCAACGGAAGCGGATGCCCTTCGCGCTCGCGCTCCAGGGGATCATCGACCAGCGCGACATCCTGAACATCCCACGCGGCGCGGATTTGTTCGGCGAGGACGCGCCGCGTTACATCAAGCTGATCGAGGATTTCTCGTCTGGCATCACGGATA
The DNA here is from genome assembly GCF_047777955.1 of Oleiharenicola sp. Vm1. Classification (GTDB taxonomy): domain Bacteria; phylum Verrucomicrobiota; class Verrucomicrobiia; order Opitutales; family Opitutaceae; genus Didemnitutus. The sequence continues at coordinate 45,590 of NZ_CP180536.1, read as the reverse complement.
GCTTGAACACGAACCAGTTTGAACGCCTGGCGCGCAACGATGCGTTGAAGCCGGGCGACAAGATCATCGCCTACCGGTGGGCGTTCTACAAAGAGAAATACGGGACCGCCGCGAAGCGGAACATTGGCAAGCGCGGAGAGGGGCCTTTTGTCTTCACGGTGCATCACTGGGAGCCTCCTGAGCCGGACAGTAAGCACGACAAGGCGGGGATGCTGTATGTCCACGATTACGAGTGCAACAAGCGCTGGGCGGAGTCCTCGTATCGTCATGACACGCCGGCGTCGCGGCCGATCACGACGAAGCTTGGTGTGGCTCCCATTTCAGAGACGCAATGGGTGCCGACCGGATTGCCGGCCGATCTCGCGAGGCGCCTGCTCGATGACAGGCAGTGGAAGCGGCGGAATAAATTTGCTGTGCCGCTGCTCGCCCAGTGGTCGAAAGTGAAGCCGGCGATTGAGGCGGCGCAGGCGGGCGTGGCGCCTGTTCTGGTGAATTTGAAAGACGAAACGGACCTCCCGGAGGATGAAGAATGAACATTGTCCCACACGATCATGCCTTCGGCCGCGACCAAGCCATCGACGCGGCGTTTCAGCCGCTCGATGCGCCGACTGATTGGGACGCGGTGATTCGGGACGCCGCACAGATCAACCCGGAAGCACTTATTGCGGAGCTGCGCGCGGGTGAGCCCTACGCGGTGAATGAACTCAACGTGCTCAAGACGTGGCGCCTGAATACGAAGATTCGCATCGCACATCGCTACCGGCGAGGTCTGCCGCAGCACGACAAACACACGTGCGCGAGCTGCGGGGTTCGCGCCTCAGTGCCGACGATCACGCGCGAGTGGCGGGTCGGGCAGTGCCTGCACTGCGAAGAAATGCCGATGTTGTTTCCTGCGGAGCGAATGGATCGAGGGCCGCTGTTTGTGGCGTGGGATTCTGCCTCGGGCACGTGGGGACTCGCATGGCAACGGGGTGGGGTTGGTGACAGAGACAAGACGGCGGCCGTTGTGGTGATCGGCTTTGGTAGCTACTGGGATGCTTACGCCAGCCTGATCGCCCCGATGCGCTTCGCGACGATCTACAGCCGGGCATGTCCTCCTGGCACATCCGTGGACGCGGGGGCGCTCACGCCAGCGGGCGAGTTATTTCAACAGACGCTTCCACTTACGCCTGAGCGATGGGTTGCATTCTGCCGCGAGCAGATGAAGAAGGCCACGCCTGAAGGGGTTGAGCCCTACGATTGGGAAATCCGTCAGGCGTGCGACTCGTTCTTCGGCAAGAGCCAGGATTAGCCGCAAAGCATTTAGCGGCCGATTGGTTTGCGCTTTGTGCAGGCCCCGCCCATGAGGGGCGGCATCGCATGATAGTCATGTCGCTGCGCGAGATCAGCGTTAACTAAAACCGGCTCGATCCACAGAAGGCGGTGCTGCGTCAGAGATGGACCGTGGCGCTGTTGTCGCCAATGGCCACGACGCCAGTGTGGGCGCACGAGGCCGCGATCGTCAGGAGACGGTTCTCCTCCCGAGGATGTTGATGTTGTCCTTAAAGCATAGTCTGCTCCGAGGATTGCGGGCGACCAAAGTTCGCCTTTCAGCTTACCGTGTCTCTCGCGAGGAGCGCGCATCAACGTGTGCTCCGTCGGCGCGAGTTCAGGGCGTGAGTTCAGCAAGCAAACTGTGTTGACGACCAGCAGCAGCAAGGTGCGGCTGTTGTCGATCTTGAGCGAAGGATCGGACGGAAGCGAGTTGAGGGTGTCGCCCAATGAAAGCAGCGACGTAAGGGGACGGTCGCCGGCAAGCGGGAGACTCAATGTGCCGTGGGGTTGAGGCGTGAATAGTAGGCTATTGTCGTGGTAAAAAGTCAGCGTGAGGTTGGAGGTAGGAACCTCGCCGACAAAATACTGACTTGGTGCGCGCGTCTGGGCCGGCAGTGGTAGGCCAGCGCCCTGGTGTATTTCGTTCACCAGTGGCAGGGGTAGCTGGAACTCCTCACGGTGCTCCCGTTGAGCGACCAGGATCTGAGTGATGTCTAGCTCGCCAAGGCGGACCAAACCGACGGGCAGTTGGATGTAGAAGGATTGGAACGGGAGCTTGAAATACGGTTCAGTATCGGGGGGCGGCTCTGTTCGGAGGAGGGCTTCGCACAGAGGTGGCGCGAGGAAGTAGCGGGGCGACTGCTTCTGAGCTGCTTTGTCGAGTGCGGGTAGAATCGACCACCAACTATCGAATTCTGTCGGGGACGGCGTTGGTGTGTAACCGTAGCGCCAGAGCGTCCAGTGTATGATTGAGAGGAGATTATCGAGCAACGCGTCGTAGGGGCGCGGGAATGTTGCATTACCCGAGAAGCGTCGCCCCTCGACATAAGCCGTCGTTTTCGGGAGAGTTTTCGTGAAATGGTCCCAGGCTGCGCGGGCAGAGGGGATGTCCCCGGTGGAAATAGAGGCCCAGACGTTTGGGTAGGAACCGGATGAGATCATGTGCTTGAACGAGGCCCGGCTACTGAGAGTAGGCGGGATTTGGTGAACTCAGAAAATACTCTTTGATGCCAGCCGAGAACCAAGCACGCGCAGCCAAGCCCGATGCGATCGTCTGAAACCGAGTTTGGCCAAGACACGCCGAACCGATCCAGGCGGGAGTATGCATCGGCATCGAGTGCGGGAATATGAATCTCCTCACCTCGCAGTTTGTTCAGTGCTAGCTGGCGGGTCTTACTCGCGTCCCAAAAATCCCACGTTCCAGGCATAGAATCGCAGCGAGCGATAACGTAGGTGGCGCGACGGCCGACGTGATCGGTAAGGAGCTTCAGCAGGGCGACGCTTGCGACATTGGGGGCAAGCGCGTAGCAGATTACGATGCGGTGTGCAGATGAGCGAGTGATGAGGCCGGTCTGGGTGTCGAAATCGCGCAAGGAGTGGATGAAGTTTGCCCCGAGATCGACAATGGCGACGGGCGTTGCGTGATTCCAGATCGCAGCAAGGCCACCTGTGGTTGCGCTGACGCGCTGTGCCGACGGATAAAAGCGCAGCAGTGAAGGCGAATAGTCGTCTGCATCGTAAAGCGCGCACTGAACCCCTAGGTCAGAATAGAAGGCAGTGAGCGCGCGAGCCAGGGTTGATTTCCCAGCTCCGTTGCCGCCGGCGATGAAGATAATCGTTTTCTTTTCAGTTTTGTTGGGGGCAACCATAGTGACGAAGTGTGGCAGGAGCGCGGTTGGTCGGGCGAATGGAACTTATTATAGCAACCCAGGATGGGGGCTGTTTAGAGGGCACGCACAACGACGGGTGACGTGCCCTCTATTCTACATCGTCTGGCCGGCAGAGGATAGTTGCGCTTAATTCCTTAATTAAGCGCGATCAGTTGACCTTGCGGTTCGACATCCGACGCGCTTTCCAGCGGGAAAGCCTCTCCACGACGATGAACGTGCCGTCGAAGCCGAGCAGGTAGCGGATCGTCGCCCGGATCGGCGCCTTTGCCTGCCAGGGCCAGATTACTGACGACCACTTGCGCAGCCCCACGCACGCCGCGAGCCAGACGATCGGATTGAGATCGCCGAACCACCAGCGCGGCGTCTTGCCGTCCGGCGTGACCGGCATGACGATCATCTTCTTGTAGAGCCACCAGCCTTCGGCAGGCGCGAAGACGACCCAGAAAGGAGGGAGCGCCATGAGTTGGTGCGGCTTGATGAAGAAGCGGTCCTCGTAGGAGATGGAGGACGAGCCGCCGCCGGCGCCGCGCGAATGCGAGTGCTTCGGTGCGGTGTATTTGCCGATCAGCTTGGCGCTCTCTTCCGCGCAGGTTTCGGTTGCGGCCGTGCAGATCCAGCGATTGCGCAAGTTCGCGATCATCGGCGTGGCCTTTTCACGGCCGCCGAGCGCCTTCCACATGGCGTCCTGCGTTTGCGCGCCGCCGTAGGTGGTGCCTTGCGCCTCGCGAATCGTATCGACCTGAGTGTCGGCCTCGATCGCGTAGCGCTGCATTTCGTCCTGCGGAATCCAGATGAAGTTGCGGTATTTCCACGCCGCCTTGTCGGCGATGAGGTCGAACCGATTCTGCACGAGCTGGTAGGTGATCGTCTTGAGGATCGCGACGGCGTAGCGGCGCTGCACAGCGAATTTCTGCGGAAGCGCGACGGAGACAACCTTGCCATCATAGACGGCGCGAAGGTCGAAGGTGTTGTCTCGGCAGAACACGGCTGCGACATCGGGCTCAGTGAACGGCACGAGAAAATTGTAGATCGTGCTCGCGACGCCGCCGCGCTGCTCGTCGGGCTGCGACCAATAATCGTTCTCCAAGCGGGAGCGCGCTTCGCGCAACGCCGGCGTGTTGAGGCGGGCCGGGACCGTCTCCTCTACTTCCTCGTCAATCTTCTCCTCCTCGTCTTCACCATTCGCGCCCTTCTTGAACACCGTGCGCGTGCGCGTGACCTTGCGCGTGTGCGGCGCACAACCGACCTCCATCAGGAAGGCGTTGTAGTTGTTCAGCGTCGTCAGGATTTCCAGAATCTTGTCGATCGCCGGATAGACCAGCTTCTCCGGTTGTTCGCCGATGTCCATTTGCGCGGCACGGACGGCGCGCATGAGCTTGATGCCCCAACCGATTTTGTCGCGGGCCTGCGGGACGAAGAACTCGTCGGGCTTGTCGCTGCCCTCGATCGCGAGGCCGGTGTCAACGATCAGCTTCGCGTAGGTGTCGGCCGGAAGATCATCGAAGCTGAGCAAGTTGAAGCGCGCCGGCGGCGTCCAGCCGGGCGGCGCGTCGTTGGGCCGCGTCTGAATCAACATCAGGTCCTCGTCGCGATTGTAGTGCGAGAAGAGCTGGGAGACGACCTGCCACTGGTTGCCCTTTTCGTCGGCGACCAGGCCGCCCCACGGTGCGACCTGGAAGCGAAGCGGCTTGAGCGGGTCAGCGAACTTTTGGAATTCGAGGCGACGGATGGCGATGCGCGCATTGAGCGAAGCCATCTTCTCGTCAATCTCCTGGGCGTCGGCCGCACGATCGCGGTAGGTCTCATAGAGCACGTCGAAGTCGGACTTGCGTTCGAGTGGCGCTGGCGCCTCCAAGCGTTGCAGTGTCGCGAGACGATCGAAGAGCGAGACGATGGTAGCGCGGTCGATCGTGAGGAGTTCGCCACGCTTGCGCGCCGCGGAGCGTTTCATCCATTCAGTCTGCTGGTGAGGCTTGAGATCGGGCGGGCGTTCGCCGAAGCCGACGAAGCGGTTCAGCTCGTCGGTGAGCGCGCCCGCGATCTGCGGGGTGAACGGCTTGCCGGGATGGATGGCCTGCCATTCAAGAATGCGGGTGAACAGTTCGGCGACGAGTTTGTCGAGGGCTGCGTTCGCGGCCTCCGTCGCGCGTTCGTGTTCGTCGGCGAGTTTGGCGATGCTCTTGCGGTCGGCATCGTTGGCCTTGCGGAAGCGCTTGCGTGCGCTCTCCAAAAGCGGGCGCGACCGGGAGGAGCGCCACGCCGGCCGCTCCCGGCCGCACTCGTTGATGGTCACACTGTGGAAGAGCGGATTGAAACAGATTTGGCTCTTACCTGAGCCGGTGGCGCCCGTGATGAGGCCGCCGCGGGCAGCGGCATTCCGATCAGCAGCCGTGTGCCCATATTGCCACGTTTTACCGGGCACGCGGAGGAAGATGGGACGCTGCTGCTTTGGCCCGAGGCAAATGTGTGTGAGAAATCCGAAGCAGGCGGGCCAGGTCCACCACTGGATCGCGAGCATCCAGCCTGGGGGGCTCGCGTAGTGATAGTGGAAGAGACCGAGAACGGCGTTGGTCGCGCGAAACAGCCACCGATGCTGCGTTGGCTGAACCCAACCGTTAAGCTGGAGCCAGTGGACGGCGTAGAGGGCTGCGCCGAAGATCAGGAAAGCTTCGGCGATTCGTCGCACAAGGTAGCCGCAATACTGTAGGCGTGTCATGATGGGGGGCGTTGGAAATTTGGTGGGGGCTGGCCTAACTGGCGATCAGGGAAGGAGGCCGATGCGGCGAAGCAGTGCGCCAAATCGGTGCGCGATCGAGTTGGGCCAGCAGCAAACCCACTCACCGTCCTTGAGCAGAACCATTGCGCCATCCGTGCGAAGCCGAGCGGAATTGTAGATGAGGCGATGGCATGCGGGGCAGCCGGTGACGTATCGCACTTCCGTAAGCATGGGGTAATCGTTGATGACGCCATGAACGTCGTCCGCGCTGGCTTTCCGTCCACAATCACACTCGACGGTGAACGATCTGAGGGTGTGCCCCGTGTAGGGGTTGCGGTGGGGTAAGGCGAGGGCAGGATGGGCCTCGTAGAATGAGACGTAGCCCCGCAAGCGCGGCGGGATATGGGCCGGCAGATTCTTCACGCGGGCTTTATCGTATAGTTGACAAGTCTCGGAAAGCACGAAAAAAGGGGTCTGTGACAAAAATGCCGGACAATCTTCCCCTGGCCTACGATCCCAAGCGGCTGCACGCGGAGTTTGCTGCCCTTCGCGATACCCCCAGGACGCCGCGCGTCCTCGATGTCCTGATGCAGGAGAAGGAAGAAGTCACCGCGTTGCTGAAGGACGGGCGAACCGTCCGCGAAATATGGGACGCTTTTCGTGCCGCGGGCCTGCGCACGACTTACAGCGGGTTCCAGCGCGCCGCGAAGCAGTTCATCGTTTCGGCCGGGTTGCCATCGACGCGTGGCCGTCGTGCGAGCGACCCGAGCCGGTTCCTCGTCGGGCCGCACGCTTCGGCGAAGCCGGCGCCCGGGAAGACTACGGCGCCGAGCACGCGCGGCGGTTCGGCTGCCGAGCGTCGAAAGGCGGGCCTTGGGGCGCCCTCCGTTGCGGCGCTCGAAGAGCGCCGGTTGCGCGCGGCGGCACCGAGTGAGTAGTTTCAACCTTCAACCTGCTACATATCTTTATGGCATCCTCGAAATCCACCACCAAGACCCCGGCGGCCAACGCCACCGCGGTCGGTCCGCAAAGCGAAGCCGACTGCCGTCTGATCGTCGCTGCTGGCGACAAAGGCGCCACCGGCAAGAGCTTCACGATGACGCAACTGATCGAGTGGTATCTGCTGCGCGCGCAGACGCTCTCCCTCAGCGTCACCGACCCCGATACGAAGCATCGGACGCTGACCAGGATTTTCGGCGCCGAAGGAACGCATCCGCTCGCCGCGCCCCACCGGGTGGAGTCAGTTGACTTCGCCGGCGCCGAAGGGATGCCGCTAATCGACAACGTGGTGCGTGCGTTCGCCGTCGATCCGACGGCGCGGGTTTCCTTGGTCGATGGTGTCGCCAATCAGTTTGCGGACACGATGCTCAGGTGGGCACGCGACGTGCGCCTCTACGAACTCACGGAGGAATACGGCTTCCGCGTCACGTATATCCTGATGATGGACGAGATGGGCGTTTCCGTGGAGCAGGCGCGTAAGCTCGTTTCCGAGGTCGGCGATCGCGCCGATTACCTCGTGGTTCGCAACTGCAAGAAGTCGTTCCGCGTTCCGTGGGACACGGCCGCTGCGGATGACCTCCGCAAGAAAGTGATCGAGGAGTTCGGCGGCGCGGAAATCTCCCTGGAGGGCCTTTCGCTCGACATCTTCAAACTGGCCGATGGGCAAGCGACCGGTCAGCTCTACTCGATCCGGTCGATCGCCGAGGACCGGGCGTGCCCGGCGGACTCGTTCACTCGCAACCGGGCGATTTCCGCTTGGGCGCGGATGCTGGAACAGTTCGATGCGGCGGCGCGTGTCGTGCTCCCGCCGAACGAACTGAACGCTTTCCTCACTGCGCGAGGTGTCCGATGAGCGCAGCCGGCGGCAAGACAGGAAGCGGTGGTTCGATGCTCACGGACCTGGTTCGTGAGGCCGCGACCGGCGCCGCCCAGGATGGGGCGCCGGCCGCGCCGCTCAGCATGGAGCAACGGGCCGCGCTCGAAGCGGAGTTCCGCCGCAAGGTCGAGGAGGCGTTCCAGTTCTACGAGAAAATGTTCCCGCAGATGCCCTCGATGGAGAACCTGCGGAAGCTCTGGAAGGAACGCCAGGTGACGGAGAGTGACCCGATCTGGCTGATGGCCGACGTGCTGGCTCTCTACGACACCCGCGGCCAACTCGTTCTCTCTCAAATCGTGCGTATTCTCCGGTCGAGCCAGGACCTGAGCCAGTTCACGATCGACGAGCTGCGCGGTGCGATCGAGACCGCGACGAAATTGCAGATGGCTTCGGCCGACGCCGGCGCGCGCGCCGACGTGATGCTCCAGCGCATGGCAGACTTCGCCGTGATGATGGAGAAATACAATCGCGAGGTGCCGACGCTCCTCAACGCGATGTATCGCGCGACGCAGGTTCTGGACACGCGGAGCCAACGTGCGATCTGGGAGCTGGCCGGCATTGTCGCGGCAGCGATGACAGCGGGCGGCATTGTCGCGCTGCTCCTCAGAAAGTTCTTTTTCTCGTGAGCCGTGAACGCCGGAGCCCTCATGCTGGCGCGTATGGGCCTCTCGGCAGAGCAGGTGCGGCGCGCGCTTTCGTGTGAGCCGTTGGCACCGGCGGAGACGATTCGCCGGGCGGCTGCGAGGTCGGTGAGGAAGCTTGGCTACGGCAACAAAGGGCTGCCGGCCGCGATCGTCGCGCAGATGTATGCCGACTATCAACGTCTCGGTTCTTGCGCGCGAGTTGCTGTGCTTTACGGGCGCACGGCGCAAGCGATGCAGCAGATTTTCGCGTTTCACGGGTGCAAATTGCATGAGCGGCCCGCGAAGCTGAAACTGAATTATGGTGGCCTTCGCTACTCCTTTTCGGGCGCGCGTGGCCGCACGAGTTACTGGCATTGCACGACGGGCGACCGGCATGCCTTGCACAGAAGATTGTGGCTGGAGGCCGGCGGCACCGTGCCAGAGGGGTGGGAGCTGGCATTCAAGGACGGGGACACGCGCCATTGCTTCATCGAGAATTTGGCGCTGGTGAGGAAGGGAACCACGGCGCGTCGCCACGGCGAGCGTGCTACAGTTTCGGAGGGATTGAATTTCTCTGCCCGACGGCAGAATACCAATGCCGCGTAACCGCGGCGCAAAACCAACCGCTGAACGCAAACACCAATGCCAAGCCCGCTCATCCAAGCAGCCCCTGCGCTATATTTCCAACCCGCTTCGATCGTCTCGATCCACGAAGGCCAGAACGGCGCGCTCATCGTGGATCTCGATCGACCCGATTACCGATCTCGTGAGATCAAGTTGAAGGAGGCGGACAGCATCACCTTGGGCGAGCCATTTGCGGACGAATTCCGCGAGACGTGGATGGCGGAGCAATTGCGCGCGGGCGAACTCGTGGCGGTGATGGCGAACCACTGGGTCGTCCTGTCGAAGATCACCGAAGTGACCGTGTGGGATCGGCCGGATAACCCGAGCTTCAAGTTCGCCCTTGCGGGCCCGCACAGCATGCACCTCCAGCCGGAGTCGTCGAAAGGGTATTTCGATGCGCCGTTCTGGGATCTCTTCGAGAAGATCACGGGCCACACACGGCCCGAAGGAGCGAAGCCGACGAACTATGATCCGCTCCCGATCGACCAAGGGAAGTTTGATCGCGTGAAAGCGGACTTCGCGAGGATTACCCGCGAGTCGGGCGAGATGATCTTCGAGGATCACGCGTTTTGGTTCTACGGATCGAAAGACGCCGTGAAACGGCTGCTTGAACACTATCGCGGCGGCCAGGATGGCGCCGGACGGAGCCTGACTGCCGGGAGCGGTGAGCATTTCTTCCGTCTCCGCGTTCCTTCATTCATGGGCCGGATCGACCGGCAGAAAGTGGAAGTTCCGGCGGCGCCGCTCCCGCAGCCGCGGCGAGCAGACGACGGCCTCGGCGGTCGGGGGCGCTAAGCCGCATGCTCGATCGGAACAAAACGTTCCTGACGGCCAGTGTCACACGCTTGGCCGTCGAATGGCTAGACGGCAACGGATTCAAACCAGTCGAGACGGAGGTGGCCGTTGCCGAGCGCTGGATCGGTGATGTCGTTGGGGTTAGCACCCCGACGACCACGGAGCTGGTCGGCCTACAGCTCCTTCGGCGGGCACCGCGTGGCCCGGACTTCGCGCAGCGCGAGAAGGCAGGTTATGATGCGCGTGTTTCCGCGTGGCAGGCGAAGCAAGCGGTGTGGGATGCGGAGCGGGCGGCTATGCCGCGGGTTCTCACTATCGTGATCGAGGTGAAGACGAGCGTTGGGGATTTCCGGGGCGACACGAAGTGGAATCGCCCTTGGCCGACGAACCTGTGCTACGTTGCAATGCCGGAGGGACTGGTTGCTCAGGAATTGTGGCCACGCGGATGGGGCGTGATCCTGTGCAGCCAGGACGGCACCGAGATTCGGCGGGTGATTCCCGGTGAACTGAGGCCGGTGGCGGCAGAGCAGAACATGGACGTTGTTCTGGCGGTCGCCGTGAGCCGGGACAACGCGACGCGTTACGGCCGCATCCGCGAACTCCAACAAAAGACGCGCGCGGAGCTGGCGCCGCAAGAGACCATCGCTCGGATTTCCAGTGCCGTGCGGTTCGTGTTGCTGTGTGCGAAGGGTGTTCCGGTGGAAGTCGCTGCATTCAGGGCGAAAATCCCGAATATCAGCGCCAAGCTGACGCCGGACCTCTTGGCGGAGCTTGAGAGAATGCGCGCCCAAGTCGGGGGCGGCGATAACCGGGCCGAAGCTGCGGGCCTTATTGTATCGGGCTAGTGTAAATGCAATAAGGCTTGCGATGCCGGCGGGTGCGGAGGTAGGACTTCCGCATGACTCCCAAAAAGCTGCCCGCTTGGCTAAAGGATGGAATGATGCCGGACATCGCACCCGGCACAGCCCGGGAGCACGAGCGGCTGAGGGAGGAGATCGGCGTGCTGATGTCGCGAGCCCCTAGCGCGGTCCTTGGCTTCGGGGCGATCGACACCTTGCGCCGCTGGTTTCCGCAGGCGATGGCGCAGCGCGCCAAGACACAGTTTGACGATCGGCTTGCTCCGCTAGGCACGTCGGCCCTGGTGTCCGCGGCCAAGGACCACCAGACCGCCGCGGCGGCGTTCCGCCAATCGTTCGGCCAGGACAACACGGTCTGGGCCCATTGGCTCGGCAGTCAGGGCAAGATTCTTTCCGCGTTCGATCGCGGATTCGAGCGGCCGTCGGCGGAGGTGCAGGAAGCTTGTGAGAAATGGATCGGAACCTGGGCGTCGGGCGAATTGAAGAGCAAGGCGCTGACGCATCCCGTCATCGAGGCGACTGTGGCGAGCCGCGTGCTCGCCGGTGCCTTCGGTGCGCACGCTGCCGACGTGTTGACTCCGCAAATCCTCGGTCGCGGAGTCATGCACAACGAATGGTGGGGGGAAGTTAATCCGATCGGCGCGGGTGCGAGCCTCATGGAGGCGGGCACGCCGGAAACGTGGGCGGCACTGAAACCCGGTGAGTGGTTTCGATGGTCGCTTGGACGCGTGGAGGATTGGGCGGCCGATGCGCAATCCATCACGGACAGCTACAAGGTCTGGGGCCAGCAGGAAGCCGGGGTGGTTCAGCTCCTCAGTGCGGAAGGCATGAGCACTGACAGCGGAACGAAAATTGCGCAGGCGCTGCATCGCATGGCCGATCAGGAGGGCAAACCTTTCGGAGCGCCGGAACTGATGGCGGAGACCGGATTGGCGTTCCGCACGGTTTGGGAATCCCTGGATGCTCTTGAAAACCGCGGCGTGCTCCAGCCCGCTACGCCGCCGGAGCAGAAGCGCAATCGGACATTCAAGCTCGCGCCCGACTGGGCCGAATACGGCCGCATCGGCGTGATGGAGCCGTCGCTGAGCGTCAGAATGGCATTGGGCGGTGCTGACGCATCGAAGCAGCAGCCGATGCCGCCACTATTTCAACAGAGCCGGGGCGCGGGCCCGCGCCGGCGTTAACCACCCACAACATCAACGTCACCTCCGCTACGCGTATGCCTCACGACCAAAAGACTCCCGATCTCTTCGAGATGCTGAAAAACCCGGCCGCTGCACCGCTTCAGGATGCAGATGCGCTCTCGACCATGCCGCTGGCCGAAGTGCCGCAAGGCGACGTGTTCGCCAGCGAGGCGGAGAAAATCGCGCTGTTGCGCCAGGAGCCCTACACCCGCAAAGGCACGATGCCCGAGCGGTTGGTGACGCGTCAGCAGTTCATCGAGGATTTTCTGACGCGTGGATTCAACGAGCGCCGCGAGGAACGCCGCGGCGTCAATCTGGTTACGAGGTTCACGAACCCGACGAACGGGAAATACTACGTCCTCACACGGCGCTTCGAGCGCGAATACGCAGATCGGCGCTATGCGGTTCTGTTCCCCGAGGCGCGCAAAGGCGAACAACCTAAAGCTGGGCAGCCGAAGCCGCCGGCGCCTGCCGGCGAGCAGCCCGAAGTGCGGCCGACTCCGGCGAAGCCGGCTGCGGACGCGGCGCCGCGTCCGCCGGCGACGCCAGTAGTGCAGGCACCGGCAAGCCCGGTTGCGGAATCGCCGACGCCGGCGGAAGGCGCGCCATCGACTGAACCAGCGAAGGCTGCGAAACCGATCGTGCCGGTCGAACTGAAACCCGAGGAGCGGGATTTCAGTTATACACCCGCAGACGACTACACGCCGCGCGGGGCCAAGACGCGTATCCGCGCGAACCTCGATGCGATCAAGCTGCTGAAGGAGATCGAGACGGCGGGCCGTCTGGCATCACCGGAAGAAAAGAAGGTGCTCGCGCGTTACACGGGCTGGGGCGCCTACAAGTCTGTTTTCGACAGCGAGAAGGCCGAGGCGATCGAGGAATTCGCGCGGCAGAAGACAGAGATGGCGAAGCGCTACGGAGCGCACAGCTACTATGCGACAATGGAGCTGCCGAGCCACCTGGAGAACTGGAAGGCGGAATTTGGCGGATTCTACGATCAGCTCAAGAAGACGCTCACTGACGAGGAGTGGCGCCTGGCGGCGCAGAGCGTTTTGAACGCGCACTACACGGACGAGCCGATTTGCCACCGCTTGTGGAACATCGCGCGGCACGTTGGATTCGAGGGTGGGAGCGTGGGCGAGTTCGGTTGCGGCACGGGGAAGGTTGTGGCGGCGATGCCGGCAGACCTGCGGGCCAAGAGCACGGTGTTGGGTGTCGAGAAGGACAGCATCACAGCCAGAATCTCCAAGCTGCTCTTCCCGCAGGCGCGGATCGAGGAAGGTGCGCTCCAGGACGTTCCGATCCGGCCTAATTCTCTCGACCTCGTGATCGGCAACGTGCCGTTCTCGGATGTCTATCCGTCGGGGCAAAAGGGGAAGGTGAAGTTCAATCTTCACAATTACTTCATCGCGCGCGGTCTCGACGCGCTCCGCCCCGGAGGCCTGGCCGTGCTCATCACCAGCAGCTCGACGTTGCAGAACAACGACGAGCAGCGGAACGCGCTCGCCGATCGCGCGGAGTTGCTGGGCGCGATACGCCTGCCGAACGATGCGTTCGCGGACAACGCGAATACAGAAGTGGTCACTGACATTCTGATCGTGCGTAAGCCTACGCCGGAACGCCGTGTTCAGAGTGAAGTGTTCCGGCAGGTGCTGATGACGGAGGTGGCCGAGGGGCAGGGCGTGGCGCGGTTTGATGGCGCGCCACTGCACAAGACTACCCTCGTGAATGAATACTTCCTGCGGCATCCCGAGATGGTGCTGGGTCTGCACTCCCTGCGCGGCAAGATGTATGGCGCGGCGGCGCGTGCTGGCACGGACGATGACGACGGCGCCGGGCAATACACCGTTGTCTCCACGCCGAAGATGAAGCCGCTGAACGATCGTCTCGACGCCGCGGTAGCGGCGCTGCCGTCGCGCGTTCCGAACAGCTCGCAGGAGCGCGCCGTGCGCAACCCGCTGCTTGAGGACGAAGAGGCGGTCGCGGAGACGCTGACGGCCGCAACGACGGACAAGGTTGGCGGTTTGGTTGCGGTCGAAGGAAGGCTCTACCAAGTGAGCCCCGATCGGGAGCTGGTATCGCCGGATTGGCACAAGGCGGATTTCAAACTTCCGCGAGGAGTCGCGAACGCGGCTGTCGGCGACGAGCTGGCGCTTTCCTGGATGCGCGTGCGTGATGCGTTGCGCCAGGTCATCAAGACAGACCTGAACCCACACGCGACGGACAACGATAGCGATCGTTGCCGCGCGACGTTGCGGAAAGCCTACGGCGATTTTGTGGAGGAGCACGGGCGGATCGGCGAGAGCAAGGCGCTGCGCGCGTTGCTCCGCTACGAACCAGAATTCGGAAACACCGAGGCCCTGGAGATCGTTCGTGAAGTGAAAGGAGATGGCGGCAAGAGGCAGCGCCAGATCGAGCCGGCGGCAATTCTGACCACGCGGACGCTGCGGCCGGCAATCGCGCCGGCGAAAGCCGAGACGGTGATGGACGCCGTGCTGATCTCAGTCGGGCAGCACGGGCGAATCGACATCCCCTACATTTGCTCCCTCACCGGCAAAGATGATGAGGAGGGAGTGAAGCGACTCCTCGCCGTTGAAGGCGTCGGTTACGAGAATCCCGAGACCGGCGAGATGGAGCTGAGGCAGCACTACCTCACCGGCAATGTGCGGCGGAAACTTGAGCGGGCCGAGGAGGCAGCCAAGGCGGATGCGCGCTTCACGCTCAATGTCGAAGCCCTCCGCGCGGTGCAGCCCGCGCGTGTTCCGTTCGACAACATCCGCGCCCCGCTCGGCTCTTCATGGGTTCCGAGCGAGTTGGTGCGCGACTTTGCAGCCGAGACCTTCGGCCAGGGTTCGGATTTCCACCTGAACTATTTCCAGCGTGGCAGCACGTGGCTCGTCTCGGAATTTGCCTGGTCGAATCGTCTGGCACAGTGGTCGGCGAAGGCGACGGAGCGGACCGTCCCGCCGTCTGAAATCTTCCAGGCGGTTCTGGACCAGCAGCCGATCCGTATCACCTACACCGTCGGGACGAAGGACGAGAAGAAGATCATTTTCGATGAGCAGGGCACGGCGAACGCTAACGAGCGTGCCGAAGCGATGCGGCAGGCGTGGTTGAAGTGGATCGGCAGCCGGCAGGATGCGCGGCAGATGATCGAGGACGCTTACAACGACACGTTCAACAACGTTGTCGCCCCGGACCCCGATGGTCGCGCCTTGAATTTCCCGAACATCGCGACGGGCCCGGGGGCTCTCGTGCCGCGACCGCATCAACGCAACGGCGTCATGCGCGTGCTCAGCGAGCAGGCCGGCGTCATCGCTTACGGCGTGGGTTTCGGCAAGACGCTGGTGGGAATTCTCGGAGCCTATGAGATGAAGCGGACGGGAGCGGCGCAAAAGCCGATGATCCTCTGCGACAATGCGAACTATGCCCAGTTCGTTGAGACGGCGCGGAACGTCTATCCTTCGGCTCGAATCCTCCACTCGACTGACGACGACATGAAGGCGGAGAACCGCGAGCGGTTCAAGAATCGCGTCGCGACCGGCGATTGGGATTTGGTGTTGATGCAGCGCAGTCACTTTGAGCGCGTCCCGGTTTCCCAAGAGACGGAAGTGAAGTGGCTCCAAGCGGAGCTGGCGGATCTTCGCGCTGTGAAGAGCGCGGCCGATGAAAACGCGAAAGGGGCCAAGAACCGGACGGCGAGCGGGTTTGCTCGCCGGATGGCGAAGGCCTTGGAGCGGGCCGAAGAACGCCTGAAGGAGAAACTTGAGCGCATGAAGGAGCGCAGTGACGAAGGCCTCACCTGGGAACAGCTCGGCGTCGATTTCCTCGTCGTGGATGAAAGCCACCGCGAAAAGAAGATCGGCTTCGCAACGAAGTTCGACGTGAAGGGTATCCTCCGCGATGGTAACACGAACCCCGAGGTGCGGGTGATCTACTACGGGATGGAGGATACCGTGACGCCGGCGATCTGGCATCGCTTGCAGCGCAAGACGGCGTTCATCAAACAAGGTCTGGCGGCCAAGGGCGTCGGCATCGAGTTCGAGGACACCGGCGAAATCCGCCTCGAAGAGATGAAGGCTGCGCTCATCACCGACAAGCGGCAGATGCGTCGGGCTGAGCTGATCGCGGAGATCAAGGAGCAGAAGGTTCAGCGGGAAGTTGTCTTCAACCGCGGGCAGTCGCTTCGTGAAAATCTATCCGCGATCGAGAGCGACATCCGGGTGTGTGAACGCAACCTGCCGAAGGCGCAGGAGCGCGCCGCCGCCTACGCAGCGCACGTTGCTCCACCGTTCAGCCGTCCGGCTGAGTGCGCGGCCGTTGTCGAGGTGCTGAACCTGCGCGCCCCTGAGCAGTCCACTGAGAAAGAGCGTGAGGTCATCGAGAAATGCACGAACATGATCCAGGAGACGAAGGGCATCCTGGTCGGCGACTCGAAGGCCGTCACGAAGCAGCTCGATGCGCTCGTGCAAGCGTGGAAAGTTTTGCCGCTGCCGCAGTCGCAGATGAAGCGCGAACTCGGGACTGTGACCGTGAACGGACTGCCCTTGAGCATCGTGAAAGAACAAATCCGACTCATCACCACGGACGAGGACGCAATCTGTCTCGTGGCCTACGTGGGCAAGCCTGGCCAGAATGGCGAATGGCGGCCGGATGCTGATGTGAAACCGGCGCGGTTCGGCAGCGGCGAAGCGCTGTTGAAGCTGACGCAGGCAACCGCCGAACAGGCTGCGCTGGAGCCGGCGGGACTCACACAGCGGCTTGGCGTTCTACGGCAGGAGCGCGAGGAGGCCGCGAAGCTCGTCGATTCGGTTCAGCCGTTCGATGAGTCGCGCCTGACGCAGTTGCAGGCGGATCTCGTCGCGCTGGAGAAAGACATGAGGGAGAAGCCGTTTCAGCGCGGTGGCGATCGCTTCGCCAACCGGGCGACCGCGGCGAGTCAACCTGCGGCAGCTCCGTTGCCGACGGCCGCGGCTAAGGGCGGCGGCAGAACGGGCCGATAAAAAGAAAGCACTTCCATGAACGCGTCAGACATCAACTCACTGCTTGGGCCGGTTTTCGCGTGGGTGCGAACCAACCCAAACGCAACGCTTTGGCTCGCCGTCTGTGTTGTGCTCGGCTTGCGTCGATGCGGCACGGGCCTCATGGAGCGGATTCGCTACGGGGAGCCCTGCTTGCTCAGCACGGCAGCGGGGCTGCTGATCGCCGCCGGCGGTGTCGCCACGGCCGTCGGCGACCCGCTGCTGCACTTGGCGACCGTCACCCAAGGATTGCTCTTCGCCCAATAATAGACTTGTCTCAATTCGTTCATTCCAGCAAATAACCAGCCGTCCAACCTTAACCCAAAACACCGCCATGCTAAGCATCATCGCCACCATCCCGTTCAATCCGGTCATTGCCGCCACGATCACCATGTGGGAAGCCCTGAGCTGGGGCTTGCCGCTCGCGTGCGTTTACGCCGCCTACGAAGGGATCAGTCAGATCATCAAGGGCGCGAAGTCCCGCGAGAAGGAAGAGCGCACGAGCGAAGTCTTCTGGGGCTTCGTCATCACGCTCGCACCGATGATCGTTTACGGCCTGCTCCTCAAGTTCACGCCGGTCACGGTGCCCTTTGCCGACTCGCTGCCGTTCTGACGTGAGCGATGGACGCCCGCTCGATGATGCCCTACACGCCCACGGACGCTGGGCGCGTGCCGAAGGTCAAAGACTTCGGTATTGAGGGCGGTTGGGCGGTTGTATTTCCGGTGATGGCGTGCGGAGCCGCGGGGGGGCTCATCACGCTGCTGTGGCTGATCGCCAGCGCCGAAATGTGGTGGCTCAAGGTCATCGTCGGAATGAGCCCGCTGTGGGTTGCCCTGCTTTACGTGAAGCTCTTTGTCGCAGGCAAGCCGCCGCACTATCGGAGCGATATGTGGCGATCACTGCGACGCTACCGGCCGACGTGGGACAACCCGCCAATCCGTTTTCTGCCCTTCGTGCCCGCGTTCCGCGCGCGGCACGTTTTTTTCACCCGGCCGCAAGATGCGGCTGCTCACCCTCTCATCACTGCCGCTCGGCAGTTCGGTGACAGTAAGTAACACTCCACAACATGGCCTCCAGCGATATGCCGCCTCTGCCCTCTTCGGGCAATTCCACCGCCGCCGAAATGTTCCGACTGGGCTTCCTGCTCGGACGTGACGCCACTCGCGTTGAAATGTGGGCCCACGAAGTGGGCTTGCAATCGCACCGTCCGGCGACGCCAGGACTCAACGAGGACCTGCGCAAGCAGATCGGCGCAGGCGCCGAAGAACTCTCTACGGCGCTCGATCGCGAGCCGCCGGAGATTGCCGCTGTTCGCGCTGCTCTGCGCAATCTCGCGGCTTCGTTGCAAGCGGCCTCCGAGCCCGGACGGATCACAAACGAACGCCTACGCAATGGTGTCGCGGTCTCGGCCACACTGGCCACCATTCAAGGCAAGGACCAGGCGATGCCTGGTCGCTCCCGCTAAACGGTAACGATGTTCCCCGACGGCTACTTCATCAACGGGCTGCTCTTCTTCGGCAAATCGCTGTCGAAGGAAACCTACCTCGCCAAAGGTGTCAGGTTGGAAGTTCCTGACCTCCGCACTGCCGGCCTCGATGTCCTCCAGGAACTCTGGCAGGGGAACAGCCGGCTCCTCACGGCGCTGTTTGCGAACAAAATGGCGATGCAGATCCAGTGGTCGGTTGAGGATGACTTTCACGCACCGCTTACGGACTACTCCACTGCTACCGATTCGTTCACGAAATCCGGCCGCATGACGCGATGGGCATCCCTAAATAGGCAGTTCCGCCACAAGGAAGCCCAGATCGCGCTCGATGCAGGCTTGCTGAAGAGAGAGCGAGTTCATCTGTATTTCGGGCTCAAGTGCAACAGCATGGAGGCCGCGGACCTCACGAGCCTGAACGCCTACGAAACTTACCTGCGGCAACAGGCCGTGAACTTCGACGCGAAGCTCAATGTGCTGAATGCAATCTTCCCCACTGCTCGCATTCAGCGGATGGGCGATCGTGAGCACTGCCAGCATTATCGTCGTGTTCTGAACCCGAGCATGGCCACGCGTCTTTCCGGGTCCATCCAGGAGGCGACTCACGGATTCCGCGAAGACAAGAGCATCCTCCAAAATTGCCTCCGCTCGGACGCGGTGGCGTTTAAGATGCCGCGGCACGACGGCGCCGTCGGCATCACGCTCGACGGAATGCACCACACGGTTTTCGTCATGCGCGATCGGCCGGCCGGCACGCGCATGGGCGATCTTTTGCCATTGCTCTCGTCGGTCAGCAAGGGCGTCACGGTTGTTTTCAACATCTACCCGCAGGACATCGAGCGAGAGATCGAGATGACTCGCGCCGAGCGCGAGGAGTGGCTGAAATACGTCAACGACCCGAAGAGCTACGGCGCCGCAGACGAAGTGAAGCGCCTGGGAGACAAGATCAGTTTCCTCCAGCGGCGGGAAATCCTGCCGTTCCGTGTGCTATGGACGGTGAAGGTGTGTGCGCCGACGATCGACGAATTGAACACGCGGAGTCTCGCTGTGAAGACGGCATTGAGCGCGCTCGACGGCCTGGAGTATCACCAAGTCAACGAACCGACCCAAGCGACCAACTTGTTTCACGAGACCCTTCCGGGATGGCTGGGATCTGATTATCGCGACTGGGACGTGTATTGGGAGAACAAGAACCTGCGCGACGTGCTCCCTATTTCGTCATCCTTCACGGGGCATCTGGACGAGCAACCGATGGCGATTTACCACACGCCGGCAGGCGGACTCTGCGGCGTTCGACTCACCACGAGCAATGGCACGCCTCAGCACACCGTGGTTGTCGGCGTGAACGGGTCGGGTAAGACCGCCACGACGATCGACCTTCTCACGCAAGCCTCGCCGTATGCGAGCTACCAAGCCATTTTCGAGGAGGGATTGGCCTATGCGACATATGCGCAACTGAACGGGCTCCAGAGCATCGTGCCACGAGCGGGATCGAATTACACGCTCAATCCGTTCGACACCCTCGGGCTGCCCCTCTCCGATGAAAACTTCCGCGAGATCAACGCAGTGTGCGTTCGCTTGATCGGTCGAAGCAAAGACGAGGACCGGCAGAAAACGCGCGAGTCGCTGATCGGAGAATACGTGACGAAACTGTTTTTCGGCGCGGCGAAGAGTTTCCTTCAAGAGGACGAAGCGCGCGCATACGAGATCGCGAGGCGCGCGCTCCTCCTGTCGAAGCGGCTGGAAACGATGCCCGGTGGCAGCTCACAAATTGACGCTTTCACCGAACTTCGCGACTTGGCGGCGGCCGATCCGGGCCGCGTCGATGAAATGCTCTCGGCATTGACGGAGGAACAGATCGTCACGTTCGCGAACGATCCCGCTACGAAGTCCGAGGTGATGAAGTGTGCACTGGCGGCATTCAAGCCGGAGCAATACCCGCAGTTTTCACAGCTTTGGAGTCTGATGAAAAACGGCCGCATGGCTCACCACAAGTCGGTGAGCATGTCTGAGGAGCTGGATCGTCTAGTCTCCGGCTTGGCTCGCGGCAAGGCTGTTGGTGGCACGGTTGGGGCGTTCATCGACGGCGTGACGAACGTGAAGCTCGATGGCGCGGGCATCCACGTGGATTACTCCTTCTTGCAGGACGGCGAACTCAAGGAGATTGCCGGTTTCGTTTTCCCGGCGCGGGTGCGCCAGTATATCATCACACGGCCGCGTGCCGAGCTGAAGCTCGTCGTCTGGGAGGAGCTGCGGCGACTGCTGCGGATGCCGAACGCCAAGGAGGACGTGAAAGAAACCCTGGCCCAATTCCGCAAATACAAGGCCTGTGCGCTGCTGTCGTTTCAGGAGGCTAGCCAGATCGAGGAGATCGACCCCGCGCTCCTCGATCTGATCCTCAATCAGTCGAAGCAATTCCTGTTTCTGCGGCAAAATAGCAAAGCGGCCGTCGATCGCATGGGCGATGTGATCGGACTGCCGGAGGCCGCACGGCAAGCGATCCTCGATTATGAACTGGTGGAGCACCAGAAGGGCAGTAGCCGCGGTGCGTTCATGACGTTGTTCTCACGCGAAGGAAGCGTGCCCGTGTGCGGCACGCTCGTTAATCGCGTGAATCCCTACATGCTCTACGTCGCTTCATCCAACGGCGACACCTTCGACCAACGAGCCAGGGCGCTCAATCGCTATAGCGACGTGTTCGATGGAGTAGTCGAGGAAGTGGATAAGCAGCTTGAGGCGAAGTCGGCGAAACCACGAGCCGCCTAAAAATTAACGATGAAAACGAAACTCTCGATCATGTTCGTGCTGACGTTCAGCGTGTTCCTTTCTGGCTGTTCCAGCACTGGGAAGCGGGCTGGTATGACGACAATCGGCACGGCGCTCGGCGCGGGCGCCGGTTACGTCGCAACCGGGAAGAAAGCCGCCGGCGCCGCCGGCGGTGCACTCGTGGGCGCTGGCCTCACGGCACTCGCACAGGGGCGGGATGAAGGCGCATACCAGGAGGGCGTCGATGACGGATACCAACTTGGGAGCGCGGACGCAACGAAGCGGCTTTATTTCGCGAAGCAGTCGCTGGAGAAGCGCGAGGCCCAGTCCGGCGAGCGCACCAGCTACTACGTTTTTCAGGGGCCAACGGAGACGGCCGACGGCCAAAAGTTGGTGCCGAATACCGTCGTGGTCCCGGTGGTTGAGCAATCCGCTGCCGCTCCGGTGACGAAAAAACAGTAACCCTTTCCTGCCATGAAAAGAACCATCGTCAGCATGATCGTCCTCGTGCTCTCCGCGGCGCGAGTTTTTGCGGGCTGGCCCGTCACCGTCCTCGCCGACCCGATGCGCGAGGTCGAATTCGCGAAAGATGCGTCGCGCTGGGTGGAGCAATTCAACCAATGGAAGGCGCAGATCGACCAGGCGACACGGGTTGCGAAGGCGGCCAAAACATTGGAGGAATTCGCCGGCGATCCGAAGCTGGCCGTCCGCAATCTCTCTGAGGTCAGCGGCATCATATCTTCACTCGGGCGGACATTCGGTGAGGAGGAGACCGCTGATGCATGGGCCGCGGACGTGCGAGCGGCCGACAGTTTCTCGCGCTCGCTCGATTCACTCAGCTCGTCCGCAGGCGAACTCGGGAGCACATTTACGAGCGGGGGCAAGACCTACAACCGCTCGCCGTCCCTCTATCAAGCGGTGTTCGCGCTTGAGAATGCGACCGATGGCACTCGTCGCATCATCGCCGCCAACAGAAAGACGGAGGAAGAGATTTTGAAAAAGGCCGAACAGGCCGGTCAGCGCCTGGCTAACGCACAGACCGAATCCGAGAAACAGGCGGCGGCGGCCGATCTCCAGCGCCTGACGCTGTTACATCAAGCGGCGGCAGCGCGGACGCAGGCAGTTGCTGCCGATCTCCAGATGAAGGAGAAGCTGGCTCAGCTCGATGAGCAGAAGCGCGCGAAAGCTGAGGCCGAGGCAGTGGTGGCCGACGGACAGCGCTACACGACCGAGCGCGATGCTGCTCGCGAGGCCGCACAGGCGAGCATCAACGAAGGATTGAAGCCAGTGGAGCGTAAGCGTCCCGACTGGACGGATGTCATCTTACACACCACGCCGGCGGCATTGCCGGCGAATACTCCGGGCGGCGGCTAAAGCGGACAGCTCCTGAATCAGTCAACCCTCGCACACTATGGCACAGGATCAAATCATCGCCGGCTTGGAGAAAATGGAGCCACACCTGATCTTCCAGGGACTCTCCGCGCAGAATGGTCCTTTGCAGACGGTCGCACCGATCATGTTGGCCATCGCCGGGCTGGTTCTGATTTGGGGGCATGTCGGCGACTCGGCTGCGGCCCGCCGGCAGAGTCGCAAGCAAGAAGATGTCTGGATAAAAACGATCTTCATATTCGGCTTCATGGTGACGGCAGGTTATTGGGTGACGGGTGCGGCGAAGGCGGGTGATGCGGTGGCGCAGAGCACGGGCGTGGGCGATCCACTGACCGTTGCTTCACGGTGTTTGGTTGTGGCCACATCATTCCCCGAATTGTCGGACTTCACCGAGCTGCGGTTGCAGAACGATCCCAACAAACCGCCGGGCTACACTCAGCCTGGCGATTGGGTGAATGCGGCAAACGACGGAACCTGGTGGGGCAGCGTGAAGGGTTTCTTTGCGGGCATGGGGGAGGTTGCGACCCGTGCACTTTCCGACAGCAAGGGCGCGATCGAGGGCGCCGTGAATCTGGTTTTGTTGGCGGGCACGTTCTTGACCATCTTCTTGAAATACCTGGTGCTGATCCCGGCGATGCTGCTGCTCATGATCGCGCTGCTCATCGCCGCGGCGGTGTGCTGGTTCATTGAGGCCTTGCGTTACTTCTTCCTGGTGTGCGGTGCTGTCATCCTCCCGATCGCGATTGCCGCGATGCGCACGCGGGCGCTCGAACGCCAAGGAATGAACTACATCACCAACATGGTCGCGGTGGCGTGCTGGCCGATCGGGTGGGCGCTCGGACACATGGGCACGGTAGGGCTGTTCAATGCGTGGGTTTCCACAATGTCGGGCACTGCCATCATGGGCAAGTGGGCCAATGCGATGACGTGGGATAACATCCTGACGCAGGGCATCACGTTCAAGTCAGCGGGAACTGCGGTCGCCACCGGTGCGCAGATGGCCGCGGCGTTTGGTAGTTTCCCGCTCTACATGCTGGTGTCCTTCTGTCTCGGCGGCGTTGGGCTTTGCGTGTGGATTTTGACGGTTACGGTTGGCGCTCCGGTGCTCGTGACGAAACTCGTGACAGCGGGAGCTGCATTCTATTCGGCAGCTACGGGACAGGCTGCTGATACGGCCGGCAAGGTTGTCCAGGCAGGCGGGCAGGCAGCGCAGAGCATCGCGATGGCTGGCGGCTCAGTCGCCGGCTTCTCCGGCGCCCCGCTGGCCGCTGCGGGTGGTGCCGTCGCTGGCGTCGGCGGAGGCATCTCGGGCTTGGCGCAAGGAAACCTCGGCGGGCTTTCCGGTGCCCTGTCAGGAGGCGCTGGGGGCTATCAGCAATTCAAGGCGCAGGAGACCGAGCGCGCAGAGCGAAATGCAGCACAGGAGAGCGCGAAGGCGCTGGGCGACATTTCCCGCAGTTTGAAAGGATTTATGGGCAGGGGCGGCCGTAACTGAGTTACATCCGGGAGTCACGCTAGGACTCGCCAAAAATAACGCAATTTAGACTTGTCTAGTTAAAGCAATAACCGTTGATTAGGGGCATGAACAAGGCTCCTATCACTCGCAACGGCAAGACTGTGTGGCTCTGGCTTTTCGTCGCGTTCGCCATCGTCTGGGGCGCGCTGAATGCGCACGATGCGGCCCGCTTCCCCCTCGACCAAGGCGCGATTGGTTTCGTGCTCGTCGCGATGCCGGCGCTCTTCATTCACCTCGTCGTCGGCGTCCGTCGCAACGTGGTGAAGGCTGCGAGCCACATGACCATCGAACTGCCGCATGAATGAACATGCCGATTCCGCGAACCAGTTGCTCGCGTTGCTCACCTACGGCGTGGGGAAGGACGCGAGCGACTGGCATCTTGTCACCGGGCAAGAGCCGCGGTTGCGGATGGATGGGAAGCTTTCGCGTTACGAGCAAAGCTGGGTAGTTCCGCAAGGACTCGAAAACGTAGTCTTGCGGCTGTGCGGCCTCGATGAGGTCAGGGCGCAGAAGGCATTGGAGGCGGTGCACTCCGAGGGATCATGGGACGGTGCGCTGAATCACGAGAAGCGACGTTTCCGTGTCCAGATCACGAAGGCTGGAGCTGCGTATTACACGCAGATGCGTCTTATCCCGGAGAAGATCAGGCCGCTTCACTCGCTCGGGTTGCCGGCGAAATATGAAGAATGTCTCGCGCGCGAGCGCGGACTGATTCTGGTTTGCGGCGCGACGGGTGAGGGCAAGAGCACGACGCTCGCAAGTTCGATCGACTGGATCAACGATCGAGAAGAACTTGCGATTCAGACTTTCGAGCAACCGATCGAATTCGTTCACGCGTCGAAGAAGTCTTTGGTTGTTCAGGGCGAGATCGGGCAGGACGTTCCAAGCTTTGGAACGGGTGGGCGTGTCCTCATGCGCCGGGACCCCGATGTCATTCTGCTCGGCGAGCTGCGCGACCTCGATTCGATCGGGGCCGCGCTTACGCTTGCGGATACGGGCCACCTCGTTTTCGCCACGTTGCACACTGGCACTGCATCCGCTGCGATCGAACGGCTGCTCCAGGCATTCGGCGACAGCGACAACAAGACTTTCTACCGCACGATGCTGACACAAATGCTCGTGTGTGTGTTGGCTCAGGTTCTGGTGGACAAGAAGGATGGGCACGGCCGCGTGCCGGCTTTTGAACTTCTCCTGAATAACACAGCGATCGCGAATTTGATCGCGGAGAAACGTCCCACAATGATCCGCTCGCAGATTGCGCAGTCTCGCGGAGAGGGAATGCAGACTCTCGACCAGCACCTCGCCGAGCTGGTCCAACGCCAAGTGATAACTGAATCCGCAGCGCTGGCGAAAGCCGTCAAGGCTGACGAGCTACGCCGCCTCCTCAAGGAACCCAGGAAATGACACCCCGCAAAATCGTAGTCCTCGCCGCCGTGCTGTTCGCCGGCGTTTTCGCCCAGGCGGACACCTCGGAAATCGAGGCATCGCTGGATCAAGTCGTGCCGCGCTTCTCAACCGAGACGCCACAACCGCTGCGCCAGGTCTTGGATGGCATCGGAAAGGCCTACACGCTTCCGATCGTGGTTCAGCCAGGCGTGGATGGCGACGTTTCACTGAACGTCAACAATACGACTTTGCGCGGTCTGCTCACGATGCTGTGCAAGCCGCGCGGCTATTTTTGGGAGATCAACGACGACGGCTTCATCTACGTGCGCCGCACGAAGACGGTTCTCTACGCCGTCGATTATCCCCAGAACACGCGCGGCTCGAACGAGAATTCAAGTGTTACGCTTGGCGGAACGGGCACGGGCGTCTCAAGCAATGGCAACAATCTCGGCGGCACCGTCGTCAGTTCACCGACCACCGGCCAGAATGGGCAGTATGGTTCGGGCGGCAGCGGCGACAATACGCAGGTCTCGCTCACTGGCGAGAATCGCGTCGATTTCTGGGAGAAATTGGAAGGGCAGATCAAGGCGATGCTCGGCAAAGAGGAGACGGTTATCATGAACCGGTTTGCCGGCTTGGTGGAAGTTGATGCGAGCGACTACAGCCATGCGCGGGTCAGCGCATTTCTTAGCCGGTTCCATCGGCGTGTGGGGCGGCAGATCGTCCTTGAGGCGAAGATCCTGGAGGTGACGCTGCGGGATCAAAACAAACTCGGCGTGGACTGGAATGTCGCGGCCTTCCGCATTGGGGATGCGGTTCGAGTAGGCGGCGCCATCACCCAGCCTGGCACAACGAATGTGGTCAGTGGACTTACTGGCACCACACTTGCCGGCATCACGGCTGTTGGCGACCAGTCGCTTTCCGGCGACACGTTTGCCGGCACGATTGGCGTCGGCAAGGTCAACGCGCTTGTGCAGGCGCTCAAGGAGCAAGGCGATGTGCGTAGCACGAGTGCCCCACGGATCAGTGCACTGAACAACCAGACAGCGTTCATTAAGGTCGCCGATACGCGGACCTTCTATTCCCGGTCGAACACGACGACAATCAACACGGGGCAAGTGACCTCCACGCAGGCTATCACCACGACGAACTACACCGCGCAATCAACTTCGATCGGCACGTTCCTTCGCATCGTGGCCCAGTCCACTGACGACACGAAGCCAGAGGATGCCACGATCACGCTCGATGTCGCCCCCATGTTGACGCGGCAACGCGGTGTGGACACGAGCCCGGACGGACAATCGACCGCGCCGATCCTCGCCGTGCAGCAGGCGAGCACGATTGTCCGGGTGCGCTCCGGTGAGAGCGCCGTGATCGGCGGTATGCAGACGCACACAGTCTCGAAGTCTCAGCGGGCCATTCCGGGACTCAGCTCGATACCCGTCGTCGGCAAAGCATTCCAGACGAACGGCGACGTGGAGCAACTGACTGAACTGGTCATCATCATCACCGCCACGATCGTGGAACCGGGAATGAGCAAGCCCGTGGACATCGAAGAGCTGATGTCCGTCAACCTTAAATCGAAGCAGGTCCAGATGACGCCGCCGGCCGCCGGCGAGTCGCCCAAGGCGCCATTGAAGTCCAGTGCCGCGGAACCGCAAAACAAGCAAACTCCGCCGAAGGTTCAGGCCGTGGCGCTCCCGGAATCCTGACTCTTTTTCCAAGCCCATCATGATCGACACAGTGGCAGCAACCGGCGCGGAAACGACGCATATGCCGATTAGCTTCGCTGGCGCCAACGCGCCAGCGCGTTCGATGCGCGATGTCGATTGGTTTGCAAAGGAGCTGCGCAGGACCGGCTACAGCGCTGCGCAAGTGACGATGGTCATCGACTACCATCGGGAGCATGGGCACCGCTTGAGTCTATCGCAGGTGCTGATTGAACTCGGGTTGGTCGGACCGGTGGAGGTGGCAAAGCTGGTAGCCGCCTACTGGGGCGTTCGGTTCGTCGCCGGTCGAGAGCTGGTTGTCGAAGGCGATGCGCACAAACTCATCCCGGCGGGAATGGCGCGGTCGCGTTGTGCGCTCCCGTTGGCGCGGATCAACGGAACGGGGGTGCGCCTGGCCGTCGCCGATCCAGGAATCGCGAATTTCTCTCAAGTCTCGCACGCGCTACGCGAGCGTGGTCTGCGCGGCGAGATCGTCATCGCGCCGCAAGCAGACATCACCGCGAAGCTCGATGAAATCCACACCTCGCGTGTAACAGCCAGCGATGAAGCGTCAGTAAACAGTTTTGTTGAGGCGGTTATCCGCGAGGCCTACGAGGCACGAGCGAGCGATATTTACTTCACTCCGTTGGCGACCAGCCTTTCGATCGGGTTCAAGATCGACGGCAAAGTCATACAGCGGCATGCGGCCCCGAGCGATCGCAAGTCCGCCGTGCTCAATGCCGTCAAGATCGCGGCCAATCAAGGCAAGAACACGGCTGCGGCATCTTCGATGCTCGATGTTGGTGACAGGCTCCGACCGCAGGATGCAAGCGCGACAAGACGGTTCGGATCGGCGCGAGTGAATCTGCGCTTTTCCTCGATGCCTGTGTTGCACGGCGAGTCGATTGTCGTGCGCCTCTTGGACCAGACGCACGGGCCTCTGTCCCTCGAAAACCTTGGGTTCAGCGCTCAGATGATCGCGTATCTCCTGCCGATGTTGCTCAAGAAGGAGGGGGTGATTTTCAACTGCGGCCCCACCGGCTCGGGTAAGACGACAACTATTTATTCGATGCTGGCAGCGACGAATTGGACTTCTCGCGGCTTGGCGGCGAGCACACTCGAAGATCCAATCGAATACGAAATTTCGGGTCCAATTCGTCAGTCGGAGATCACGGAGAGAATGGGCTGGGCGAAAGGGCTGCGCGCAATTCTGCGGCAGGCCCCTGATATTATTTTAGTCGGCGAGTGCCGTGACCGCGAAGTTGCGGCGATCGCGATCGAGGCGTCCCTGACGGGGCACAAATTGTTTTCTACACTCCACACTAAGGGTGGACTGGAGGGCTTCGCCCGGCTCTTGGAACTGGGCGTCGAACCTGGCGCGATCTGTGCGGCCGTTACGTTGTTTATCGCGCAGCGTCTTGCGAAGCGTGTTTGTCCGAACTGCCGGAAGCCGCACCCGAGGGCTTCTTGGTTAGCGGACCAGAATGCAGCCTTGCTGGCCGAAGCCGGGATCACCTCGCCGACCTTCTACGAAGGTGGCGCGGGCTGCCCACAGTGCAACGGCAACGGCTTCAAGGGGCGGGTGGGTATGTATGAACTGGTCCCGGTGTGGCCGTTTCAGCAGCTCGTTTTGTCGAAAGGGACGAACGCTTCGCCGGCAGAATATGCCGAAGTCGTGCGTTCCTACAATGAATCGGTGCGGGCTGCTGCCGCCGAGCGCGCCAATAACCCGAGCGCACCGATCGACGACCGCTTTGCCAACGCTGTTCCTATTCGCCCCATGCGGGACGAGGGAATCATCAAAGCAGCGCTTGGCATTACCACCCCCGAAGAAGTTTGGGCTCAGTCCTAACCAACAAAAACAAATGAAGACGACGCAAGATAACACCTCCCGGAGCGGCGGCATTCGCCGGCTCCGTTCCGCTAAAGGCTACACCCTGATCGAAGTGCTCCTCGTGACGCTCATCATCGGCGGCATCATCGCCGCGATCGGCATCCCGACGTTCAACACGATCCGGCAGAACAACCGTGTGGATTCGACCTACACGATGCTCCAGACCTACGCGAACGCTGTGAGCCAGTTCGACCAGATGAGCAACGGCAGCGTTTATCCGCTCACCGTGGCGGCGACGACGGCCGACGTGACCGCGAACACGACCGGTGCGTTGCTTCAAACGGCTAGCGTGGCGAACTTCTCGAACGCCGCCCGCTTTGACCAAGTGCTGGTCGGTGCTGGCCTCATCAACGCGTTTTTCTCCCCGGCGATGGGCAACCAGACGCGCTTGCCGACGGGGTGGACGACGACGAGCCAAGACCTGATCTGGTCCCCCACGGCGCGCACGTTCTCCCTGACTACGGACACTGCTACGCCCGCCCATAACTGGAGTCCCATTTCGCGCCTTATCTGCCAGGCGAGCGCGCCGGCGACGGCCCCGAATACTGCGGCTGGCGCGAACTTCCGCCTCGACGGCTCCACCAACTTGCCCAGCGGCGTGCGCGTCGTTTCCGCCGTCATCCGCGGCTGCAACGCCACGGACGCGTATCTGCTCGCGCAGAAATACAACCCGCAGCTCGTGGATGCGACCGCGGCCGGCTCCGCACAGACGCGCGGCCGTGTGGTCTGGGCCACGCCGTCCAGCGGCGTGTGTGACGTTTATGTCTATCTCGGCCAGCAATAAACCGACAGCAGTTCAGGCCTCAACCGCTTCATTCCATGTCCAAAGGCACCGCTTCACTTATCGTCCTCGGTCAGCACGTCTATGTGCCGGCCGAGGACACTGCTGCACCTTGGATGCGCCTGCCATTTAGCGCACCCGACGAACTCGTGCAGCAGTTGACGGAGCGGGCGCCTGCTGTTGTGGAGGCGAAGCGGGTGAGGCTGATCTACGAACCGACATCGTTGGCTTCTGAAGAAGTCGAAGCGCCGCGCGTTAGCCGGCGCCAGATGCAGCAGATTCCTGAACTCCGTGATCGCCATCCGGCGCTCGGGTCCGATCACTTGGCGTGGGGCTATCAGCCTAATTGGGTAAGCGGCGGGCGAAGCAAGACGATCCTCCACACCGAAGGCACGACGGGACTCCTGACGCTCTCCGAGCGTCTGGGTGCGATGGGGCTGCATGTCGAGGGTGCCTGGCCAGCCGCTTCACTCAGTGTCGGTCATCGCGCCGGCCGGCCTTTCTGCATGCTCATGCTCGATGACGCGGAGGCCTTCCTCTACGTCGAGGCTAAGGGCCAGCGGGTGCCGATGAAGCTCGGCGCCGGTTTGTCTGTCGAGGAAACTCAACGTGAGATCCGCGGTCGCCTGGATGCGTTCAATCTTTGGAGAGACGCTGAGGCGCTGGTGTGGAGCAATGTTCCCCCAGCGATGATCGCGAGCCTCATTCCGTGGTGGAACGAATGGCTTTCCGTTTCCCATATCACCGTCGAGCCCTTCGGCTCGATCTCCTTCAAGAAGTTCTCCCTCCGGGACACGAGCAACCTGATGCTCGCGTTCCCTCAGCCGTTCGACGCGGCGCCGCTCACGCGATGGATTACGACAGGCGCGGTCGTCGCAACGATCGCGGTCGGCGTGTATCAGTATTATCAGCTCACGCGCGCTCAACAGGAGCGCGACGAAGTGGTCGCGGCCCTCTCCATCGAGAGGGGGAACCTCGAATTAGCCAAGGCCCGCAAGACGGAGCAGGGCAACCTGTCAAAGATGTATGGGGATGAACTGACGCTTTCGGTTCCGAGCCGTCGCGGACTCCTCATCGCGTTGGCTCAATCTTTGCCGACCAATCTCTCAGTCTCACAACTCGACGTATCTACGGACGGGACTTTTCGTATCAGTGGCGTTGCCTGGCAGGCTGCGGCAGACGCCACGCGTGCCCAGGTGCTTGACCCAGTTATCGCACAAATGAAAGCGAAGATGCCAGAAATCATCGTCGAGCCTTCCGGCACGAACTACGAACCAGAGCGCAAGCAATGGTCGCTGGTTGGGCGGCTGCAACGCGTGCAAGGCACGGAAAGGAATTCACCATGAAAGCCGGCTACACCTATTCAGCAGCATGGTTGATCGCAGCCATCGTTTCGATCGCCATTTTCTTTGGCGTCTATCTTTTTGGCAAGGCGCGCCTCACCGAGGCCCGCAACAAAACAGCGACCGAGCGCGACGCAATGGACCAGGTTCGTCGGGATATGAGCGAACTGGCCCCCTACACGGTGCAGTCACTCGATGCGGCGAGACAGCGTGTTGCCGCAGTGACCAGCAAACTGGCTAGGCCGGACGCGGCGAACGATTTTAGCTGGATCGGGCGGGAGTGGACTTACAACGCGGGCAAGCCCGAGTCGAAAGAGGGCTCCGGTTACCAGCGAGAGCGAGTCAACGTCGCCAGGACAACGCTGATGATGGCCGACTGGGCCTCGATCCTGAACGATCTTGCCGCGTGGGAAAAGCGTCCGGGCGTTACGGTGAGCGCACTTAGCGTTCGCGCCAGCGGTAACGAGTCGGGACGCACCTTGGATCAATTCACTGCTACTCTCGACATCTACTCTGCCGTCAAATGACCATGAAATCCAACACGCACACAATTCTCTGGGCGGCTACGCTCTGCATTGCCGGGGCAGTTTTCGCACAAGGCGCGGCGCCGTCAGACTTCATCCCGCCTTTGGGTGACGGGGTTGCCGCGCCTCAGTCTGCGGTAAAGGAGGCGCCGCCGGCGGCGCCGGTGGCGCCCGGCTCGCAGGAGGAAATGTTGCTGAAAATGCGCGTGGCCGTTGAGCGGATTGCAGAGGACTACGGCAATCCCAAGTTCGCGCAGATTTTCACGAACGACCCGGCGCGCGCGACCGCGCTGCGGGAGCGCGTCGCGGCGATCGCTTCGCTCGATCGACTCAAGCGGGAGGTCGCCGCGATGGAGAAAAAGCAGCGTGAGCTTGCTGAAGCTGTCCGCGCCCAGGAAGACCGACTCTCCGCGATGCAGCGCGATGCTGCTGCAAAGGAGTCGGTCTTGCGTCAAGCCGCCGAGGTCCTGAGTGGTCTCCAGGCGCAGACGAAGGAGACCAAATGAATGCAGGCATACTCGATGCGGTTCTCGATCGTGCCGGCTTTGTCGAATTGGCTGACCGGATTTTCACCATTTCGAGCGGGAACGGAATGCCGCCCAACGCGGCGATCCTCGCGCGGGGGTGCGGCACTCTCGGCGTCGAAGCGCAGTATCAGCCCGAGCACGATTGCGTTCGGGTCAATCTCAAGAACGAAGGGAGCGTGATCGTATATGTCAGGGAAGGACGATTGGAATTTACGGCCGACGAGTCGGCCACCGATACCCACCGCGACGCCGCTAGTGGTTCCGACGGGGAACCTGCCACCGGAGCTGGAGACGCGCATTGCGGAACTGGAGGAGCAAGCACGCGCGGAGCGCGGAGAGATGCTGAAACAAGCGGTGCAGATGGCGGCTCAGCGCATGCTGTCGGATGTTCAGGCCCCGGAGCTGACGAACATTCGCAAGACGATCGAAGCGGATCGGCTTGCGCGAGCGACGGAAGCGCAGTCTCTTCATCAGAGCATCCGCCGGTTGCAGCCGTCGAAGCTTCCGTGGCTGGTAGCGCTGGCGAGTGCAGCGGTGGCGCTGGCGCTAGCAGCGGTCCTGATGATGCGGCCGAGTCCGCTCGTGGCACCGCCGACGGCGACACCGCCGACGATCGACGCAACGGCGCAGCGGGAGGAACTGGCGCGCCTTTTGGCCACGATCGCGGCCAAGAAGGAGGAGATGCAGGCGGTGGAGAACGAGATCGCGGCGAAGAGAAAGGACACGACGGAGGCGCTGACAGCGTTGCAAGCCTTGGTGCAGACTCGGGCGCAGACGCAAGCGGAGGTTCTGGAATTGGAAAAGCTGAAGCAGCGATTGCGGGCGGGCCTGATGCCAGGGAAGGACGGGAAGCTGTTCGCGGAGGTGGGGGAGAACCCGACTCCATTCCAGCACGCGGGCCGGTGGTATGTGGAGGTGAAGCCCTCGCAGCCATGAGCGGTGACATCCAATCGCTGATGCAGGAGTTAAGCGCGTTGGTCGGTCGCGTGCAGGCGACTTACGGAGACGCACAAAAGCTGCTCGCGGCCGTCGATCGAGAGATCAGCCAGAAAAAGAACGAAGTCGAGGCGCGCCAATCGGAGGTTGCGCGCCTGGATGCCGAGATCGCGACGAAGACGGCGAGGCTGGGTTCGCTTACAGAGCAGGTCCAGCGGTTCACGCAAGCGACAGTAGCTCTGCACATCACGGAGATTCCCCAATCATGAAGGTATTTTTCTACTTCCTCGTTATGTGCGCCGCACCGGCCCTGTTTGCCGTTTCGACGCCGGCGGCCGTTGTTGTGCGTGCCGATGGAACGATCGCCAAAGTGCTGACGGTTGCGCGTGACGCGACACAGGAGCGGGCCGTGGAAGACCTCGTGGTTGTCGTTGGTCCGAAAGCGGCGGCCTCGCCCAATAAAGACGAGATGCGCGCTGCTGCCGCCGCCGTAGCCGGAGGCCCTTCCGGCGGGACGGTTGGGGCGCCGGCTCGTATTCCAGAGGAACCCGCGCCGGCGACATTGGCCCCTGTGCAGGCAGCAGCAAAAGCACCAGCACCGGTTGTGAATCTCGATCTCCAAGCAGGCAGCAAAGTCGCGATTCCTGGCGACCCTCCTCTCGACCCCGCGGTGATCGCGCCGACAGGTTCATCCATCACCGTGGCCCCGAAATCGTCGGCCGGTTCGCTCGCGAGCGTGCCCAACCCTTTCGATGTTCGCTTTATCCCATCCGCGGTGCTCGACGAGTATGCGTTCAGAGTGACGGCGGCCATGTGGGGGAATCAGCCAGTCGTGTTCATCAACGGGCGTCCGTTCTCCGCCGGTGAGCAAGTCCAGGGGTTCACGATCTACAGAATTCGCACGGATGGCTGTATTCTGGAACGTGGCAGCCTCTACTTTTTCCTCCCAAGAGGACTGCCCGTAACGATCCGCCTGCCGAAAGCCTGACGCGCCATGCCCGAGTTCAACGTAACGCTCGTTGACGATCGCGGCCGGAAGCAATTCCGGCGCGTTCAGGCTATCTCGCGTGATGCGATGGTAACAACGCTCAAGGCGCAGGGGCTTTGGTTGCTGTCAGACCGGGAACTCAACAAGGAGAAGACAAGTTTTTCGCTGCGTCTGCCGACGGCGGAACTCCAGTCGATTCTTCAACAGCTCGTGCTTCTGTTGCGAGCTGGCGTCACCATATCGACAGCGACGAGCCGATTGGCGGAACAGTATCCGGCCGGGAAAGCACGTTTTTTCCTTTCGCAGGTTGCAAGCCGCGTCGGCGTGGACGGCGACGCGGCAGCAGCCTTTGGGCAGTTCCCGCGGATGTTCACGCCCGAAATGGTCATGAAGATCCAAGCATCGCAGTCCGTGGCGATGCTGCCGGAATTGTTTGAGCGCACGTCGGTGCACCTGGCGCAGAAAGAAGCCATCCGGGCGACAGTCAAGAAGGGCACGATTTATCCCGCGATTTGCGCAGCCTTGGGCCTCGTCGTCTTCCTGCTCGCGATGCTGGCCTTCATTCCGCGGTTGAAGACGATGCTGGAGGATTTGTCGGCGGTGAAGCTACCCGCAACCACGCGGGCACTGTTCCGTATGTCGGAATTTCTACAGGACTACCTCTGGCTCGTCGCACTGCTGGCCGTTGGGTTGGTGTTTCTCGCGCGCTTCCTGATGACGCTTTCCATCACGCGGCATCTCATGGAGCTACTGCTGCTGCGGATTCCGCGGGTCAAAGATGCGATCGCCGGCGTGGTTTACGCTGAAATGTCCAGTAGCCTCTCGATGCTTTACGGCGCCGGCACGCCGCTGGAGGCGGCCGTCGAGAAGACGGCTGGTGGTATCCGGTGGCTGACTTTCCGCCGCGGGCTCATGCAGGCCCGTGAGCAAATGCTGAAAGGCGATCGTTTGGCGGCAGGACTCGAACGCACGAAGCTTTTCCCTCCAATGGTCACAGTGATGGTCAGTGTCGGTGAGGAGACCGGTTCCCTTTCAACTTCGTCCGATGGCAAGCCAGGCTCACTCGACCAGCTCGCCGAATACTACGCCACAGAGAGCCGGCGCCGAGTGGAGATGGCGCTGGCCCTCGTGGAACCAATCCTCATCACGCTGCTCGCGCTGTTCATCGGCTGGGTGGTCGTGGCGAGCTACCAACCGATCGCATCTGTTTACCAGAGTATCCGCTCATGAAGACACGCACTTCAAATCGCGCTTTCACTTTGCTGGAGGTCATGCTCGCCGCTGCCCTTATCATCGCCCTGATGTGGGCGCTGATCCAGCCGCTTCAATCCGTGCTCGATGCGCTGAAACTCCAGCAGGAAAAGACCAAGCACGAATCGCTCGCGGCGCAAATCGAGGAATCGTTTTCGAGCCTCGATCCGACGATGAACCTCTCTGTCACCGTCAATAATCCCTGGGGAGGCGTCGCCACCTACAACACACTTTCTTCAACAGACATTCAGACCGCTGACAGCACCACGCTCGGTGCCATGCTCACGAACCAGAGCGTCTATGTGACCACCTACCGATGGTATGCGAAGCTCGCGGCGTTCCGGGCGCTGCCCGTGACCAACGGGGTGACTTATACGGCGAGCAACGACAACGACATTCGGCAAATCGTAATGAACGGCTTCGGCACGCAGCGTTTTTTTCTCCGAGGCCCCTCTGAGAGCGGACTTCAACGCTACGTGCTGATCTCGGTCGCGGTGCCGCCGAGTCGCGGCCTTGTGTGGCCGACCGACGACGGCACGGCGAATTACTTCAATGAGATTTGGCAGAATACCTGGGGCAGCGAGAGCACGACGGCGCCGGCCGGCTGGTCCTCCAGACTGACGGCCGGGCAAGTTACGCAGTGGAACCAGATCGTGAAGGGTAAGACGAACGCCGGTCGCGTTCTGGTTACGAAGTTCGTGCAGCGGAAATACACGCTCACGATCAACAACAATCATGCGAGCTATTCAGCTTGGGCGGATTGGGATGGCGTGACGAGTCGAGTGACCGCCGCGCCAGCTTCAGGCGTTACTGTCTCCCCGGAAATCCTCGCGGGCCACGAGGTGGTGATTCGCCAAGGACTGACCGCGCCAGGCACTGAGGCCATGCGCTTCAGAATGCGCGAGGCGACGGCGATCACGATTCAATGAAAGGCCCGCGCGATGAAACTGACCCCCAACACAGTAGCGGAAATTTCACGTCGGGAGCGCGCCAAGCTTAAGGCGACGATGCGCGCGCTCAGACGGGTTGAGCAACGACTTGGAACCAAACGTGAGCGCAAGGGCGACATGGCCCTTGCGCGCGAGCTGGGGCACAGCATCGGTGGCATGCTGACGATTCTGGGTGTCGGTGCCGAAATGAGCGTTCGCGGCCCAATCCTCAAGGAGCTGGAACGCGAGTTGGATCTCGCGCTCGCGCCAAAGACTACGGCCGCCTAGTTTGCGATGATCCTTTTCGGCCTCATCGTTCTCGGCGCGATCGGCGTCTTTATCTTCGGATTCCGAGAAGGCCGTCTTTCGCTTTACAGGAAGCACATCGGCGAAGTGCTCGTCATTCGTGAAATCCACCGCGTGGGTGGGCACGGTGGTCACTTGGTCAACAACATCACGATCGGAGTCGGCGCCACGGTTCGGACAACGCAGATAGACCACATACTCGTCGCCCCTACCGGCGTCTATGTCATCGAGACGAAGCACTACAACGGATGGATTTACGGCGATCCCCGGCGCCGGGAGTGGCGTCAGGTATTCTATCGGAAGAAGATTCCGATGCATAATCCGATCTTCCAGAATCACGGGCATGTGGCCGAGCTGCAACGTGCGCTCGGGTTGCCGGCGGAGTATTTCAAGAGCCTGGTCGTTTTCTCGGGCCAGGCGGAATTCAAGACCGACCTGGGGCCGGACGTAATCCACATTTACGACCTGGCCGACTACTTCGCCAAGGCAGCACGTGTGCGGCCGGTGGTGCTTGATGGGCAAAAAATGGCGTGGGTGATTGGCCGGATCGAGCAGATCCGGCGTCCGCGGTCGCAAGAGACCGATGAATACCACGTTCGGGCGCTGCTCCGCGGGGTAGAGTAAGGTCCGCTCAACGGTAACGCAGGACGGCTCGATTTTAAGGCCATCGGTGCCGAGGGGGTGTCCGAGTGTCGGACCAAAGGCACGGAATCGCAGGAAGGTGGGTTTCCTGCCTTGCGGCACTGCATTTTGTCGATCCTGGGGCGTTGGGCTGACGCCTCCGAAACGGCTAGATGTAAAAAACAACCCCAGATGTAAAAATCAGTCCCCTACGTGGGGCGCTCTCTCAAGTTTGCAGACCGCCCAACTGACATACACGCGGCGGGTGGCTTGCGTGCCGATAGACGGCTCGAACCGCTCAACGGTAACGCCCTCCACCTGGGCCAGATGTCGCCACCGGCCGCGCCGCTTTGTGCGGTAAAGGATGGCCTTGGTTGGCGCATCGAACACCCCGAGGCGGTCGCCGCCGACGGTCATCATCTCCGTGCCTGCGGGGATCAGGGCGCTCACTGGATGGCTTGTTGGGCGTGTGGGCATGAGGTTACTTTAGGCGCCCCATGCACAGCGCGCACGGCAGCGACCCTGGCTCGCTCCTGACGGCACTCGGGATGGTGCGCGTCTCTCGTTTGCAGAGGGACTGCATGGAGCCGATTGGGAAGTAGTGGGCGGTGTGTGTGCTCGGGTGTAGTTGCCAGCCTGCTGGACGGTCTTCCGATTTGCCGAACAGGTCGGTTGAGTGCTGCTGGTGCGAATTGGACATGGAGCGTTTACGGCAGAGGGAGAACGGGACGGCGCTCGCCGGGGATTCCGAAAGAGTGAAAGCTCGGCAGGTGGCGAAAATAGCTTTCTCCGCCTCTGATGAAGGCGAGTTTTTTTTCTGTGGTGAACCACTGCCGGCCAAGGCGCTCGCATACGTCGTTGAGCTGTTGGGAGCCCGCGCATAGATCAACCACTAGGTCGCCTGGCGACGTGGCTAACCGAACGAAGAATTCGAGGATGCCGCCCGAAGGAAACCGGGCTGGATGAATCGGAAGTTTCATCGTCCGGCAGTAGCGGTGGTAAGGCGTGTTGCCCGCAGCATTCGTGGCACAGAAGAAATTGGGAGGGATCGCGCCGCCGTTGTCTTTGGTGTAGGAAGCTCCAGCGTGCCCGTGGCCGCTTGGCCTGGACGCGCGGCGATCACCGCCGGCGGCGAGCGCGCGTTGCATTGTTCGCCCGTAAGGCACGAGCACGTTGCGGTTGTCTGCTTTCGGGTTTGGTGACGGCGAGAGCCAGAAGAAAGACTCCATTGAGGAGCGCACACGCACGCGTCGCTTCGTGACCCAATCGGTGGCGGCCGGCTTCGTGGGCGAGTGCCACGCGAAGCGATCGGCGAGGAAGAAACCGTGGCGCTCGACCAAGTTTAGAAGGATGCGTTCCTGGTAGAGGCTGCGGGTCGGACGGCCTCGCTCCCAGACATCGGCGAGGTTGAGAAAAACAGAACCGTCAGCGCGCAGCTTGGGCTTCAGTCCAATGAACAGTTCATCGACCAGGTTGACTACCTGATCCGGCGTGAAAGTTCCGTAGTCTCTGCCGCCGACGATCGGAAACGGCGTTGACGTGATGCAGGCCTGCACGGACCCGTCAACCAAGAGCCCAAGTCCGGTTTGAAACTCCGCCCAGAGTGCGGCGCCGTTATCAGTCTCGAAAACGGTGAGGATCATTCCTGGCTGCGCTTCTTGGCAGAAGCGTTCGCCTTTTTCTGTGAGGCGCCACGTGGCACGTTCTCGATCGGAAACCAAACCGGCTTTGACGTGGCCATGTCGAGTCCAGCGCAAGCGCCGCTCGAAGAGGTTCACGCCGCGGCTGGAATAACCAGGCATTGGCTGGCGCGCCTCGCGCACCGCGGGGTCTAGCCGGATTTTCTCAGCCACGAGGTCGGCCGCACGAGCTGGGCTGAGTGCACCATGCTCCAGCAGAACTTCAAGGAGCGGGAGTTCCAACTGAGACGGCGGCGGAAGCTTCATGGGAGAAATTCCGCGAGGGCGTCTGCGATCGTGCGGAAAACACGAGTCTGCACCCCCTGGCCAGACATCTGATAGACGCTCGTGGCATCGTCGCTGATGAACGTGTGCCCGTGAATTCGGCAGACTTCACCAGGGCGAAGCATGCGCGGCCCGTAAGGCGTCGAGAGGAACGCGCCGCTGTTGTTGATCTTGTGGTAGCTCTTCAAAATCGTCGGCAACTTCTTCGCGTGACGATCGAGCACTGTGAGGCGAAACCCGTTGCCCTTGGCGGCATGTCGATCGCTGTGCGCTCGGAGCCCAACGATCGTCTTCGCAATACGGCTGGCGTCTTGTCGATCGAGGACGGCGTTGGGCCTGTCGAGAAAGCGATTGATGGTGCCGCGGAAAGGCGTGTGCGGATTCGGAATCGAGAACCGGCGGTGTAGTGTTGCGACGCAAACCCAGCGCCGGCGGCTGCTTGGCTCGCCGTAGTCATTCAGCGGGTCGATGATCGCGCTGGAGACATGATAGCCGAGGCGCGCCAGATGCGCGAGGACGGTGCGGCCGGCGAGACTGGTCGCGAAGCTCGGAACGTTTTCGAGGACGAGGAAAGCCGGCATTCGGGTGGCGACGAGTCCGAGGACAGGAATGTAGAGGTCGCCGGTGTCCCCGAGTTCGGGGGCGCCGCGTAGCCCTTTTTTCGTGCGGGCCTGCGTGCTGTGGCATGTGCACGGGAGTCCGACAAACAGACCGTCGAATTCGGGAAGCTCGCTCGGGTGGATAAACCGAAAGTCGCCCAGGATGATTTCGGCGTCGGGGTGCTTGCGCGAATACTCGTCGGCGAACAGAGGCGAAACTTCGACGCCGGCGACGACGCGGAATCGTGGATTGGCGAAAGCATCCGAGGCAGTGCCACCGCCGCAAAAAATGTCCACCATCCGATAGACGCTACGGCTTGCGAGTCCGTCATGAATACTGAAGGCCCGCACACTCGGCGTGACGAGCATGTGACCATAGGTGCCGGTGATCTTGAGTTCGCGGAATCCTGCGAAATGGCCGAGATGGCGCCGCGAGTTCAGGTCAATGACGGGACGGACGTATCCAGCGGTCCGCCGCTCAACGACGCTGACGCCGGCGGCGCAGTCGTCGCCAACGGTTAGGGTGATTCCTGGACCGGTTGCGGATCTGATCGGAGTGACCGCGACGCGACAGCCAGGCGAAAAGCCAAGACGATCGAGGCGGGCGCTCTCAAGCCAGAGCCGCGGAGTTTTGCGGTTAGAACCGAGTGAATGAAAACTTGTGAGGCGCATGGGAATGGGCGGGGCGGGTCCGGTCGCGGCCTAGAAAGCGAGAGTCAGGAGAGCGATTTGAGGAAAGCCACAACGTCGGCCAGCCGAGATGCCGGGACGCGAGCTTCGACGTAGAGGGGAGGGAATTCGCTTCCGTGCGTCAGCATGACGTAGCCGGCGCTGCTCTCATTGAGTCTTCCGATAACCGTAGCGTCATCAGGACCCATGTTGCGATCGCGCAGAACCGTGACGCCAGCGGCCAAGAGTTCTGTGCGCGCCTGATCGCGCCAACCCTTCGCCTTCTCTGCTGCGTTCGCTTGGTCTCGGGCGCGTTGAGCCGCCGCCGCCGCGTCTGCTAGCGCCTTGTCAGCCTTCGTCTGTTCGGACGAGGCGAGGATCGGAAGGAATTCAACAACGGTCTTCTGGAGCGTGTGAACCTGTCCGGGGTGGATGATGCGCGAGAGCATCAACGCGCTCGGGCGGTGCCAGCGCCTGAAGGAGCCATTCGGTTCCATGCGCACCCTGATCGCACCGACTCGTCCGTGTGGGTCGATGGCGATAACCGCATCCTTGGCCCCTACAGGATTGAGCCAGACATGGTTATCCGTGGGGGTGGCTCGTTCATTGATGGCAAAGGCACGCCCGGCGGCCTGTGCGAAGGCGATAATCTGCTGAGCAGCTTCGTAACTGAGTGACTGGGCTTGGGTGGTGTTCATTGGGACGGTAGAAAGTGAGTGTCAAAAAAACTAACTCGCTGGAGTGATGGGCTCGGGGTAATCCTTCGCATACTGCTCTAGGGCGCTCGTGTCGCCCGTCTCGCGATATTTACGGAAAGCCGCTGCTAGCGCAGCGTCTCGCCTAGCCTTGAGATCGGCAGCGTCATGCTGGCTCTTGAGCTGGGCGGTCGTCAGGCCGCGCTGATAGGGCATTCGGTAACGCCCCGACCTCATGCGCTGAGGCAGGAGATAGAATGAGAAACCATCCACGGCGACGGACTCATTATCGCTCGGGTGAACCGACCCCTCTTTGCGAGCAATGGCGTAGAAGAGCCGCACCTGGGGTTCGCTGAGATAGATGACGCCGGCGTGTCCCGCGGACTCGGCACGCGATGCCTCTTGAGCAACGAAATCAGCGAGAGAAATTGAGGTCATGGCGGATAAGTCCTTTGGGTGAGTGAGCGCGGCTAGTGTAGGACCGTAGAAAGCGAGAGTCAACACACAACGACACACAAGAGACAAGTCAGCGAAAGAGCAAAGCGGAGAGGGGCATCAGCCCTCTTAGCTTAGGCTAAGCGCAGGAGTAGGGAGTCCTCGACCTGGTGGGCATAGCTAGAGGGGGCCTCGCTTCGGGCGGCGAACGCCCGGCTCATGGGCCCCGCGCCCCCTATGGAGGGACGGCCCCATGAGCGGCAAACGTAGCCCACGCCCCCGGCTAGCTATGCTTAAGGGTAACGACTTAAACACACTTAAGCTCAGCAATGCTTAAGCGCGCGCATTTAAGCACTATTATTAAGTGCTAATGCGCGCGCTAGCTAGCTGAGCATGTGTGTTAGTCGTTACCCTAGCATAGCTAGCCGGGGGCGTGGAGCGTTTGCCGCTCTGGGGCCGTCCCTCCATAGGGGCGCGGGGCCCATGAGCCGGGCGGGTCCGCCGCCCGGCGGGCCCTCTAGCCTGCCCGCGGGTCCTCCTGCGCTTAGCCTGGGGCGGTGCCCCTGCCCGCTTGCTCTTTCGCTGACTTGTCTCTTGTGTGTCGTTGTGTGTTGACTCTCGCTTTCTACGGTCCGCGCTCACTCGCAAGGTATCACCGTGACCTCGATTTCTCTCGCCCTCGTTGGCACCGATGCGTCGCCCGTGATCTAACGGCGGGTGTTTTCTTCCGCTGTTGCTCGCAGAAAGTCATTGCCGTCGCCGTGGTCGGTTTCTCATTCTATCTCCTGCCTCGGCGCAGGTGCGCATTCACCGATATCGGCGCGACCTGACGACCGCCCGGCTCAGGCGGCATGTTGCTGCCGATGCCGGGGCTAGGCAGACGCTGCGCTGGCAGCGACTTCCGTAAATATCGCGAGACGGGCGACGGCGCGCCCTGGGCGGTATGCGAAGGACCCACCCCCGACCCCTCGCTCCGGCAGTTGGGCACCGCGATCCCCAGTGAGCACCGCGAACCCAGTCGCCGGTGCGAGCTGCTCGGCAGGTGCTCGCCTTCGCGCAGGCCGCCAGGCGCGCGCCATCAGCCAGACAGCCGGACCAACCATCGACGGTGTGCTGGCCAGAGCCAGGTGCGGTCGCCATCGTGCACGAACGGGCGGTGCGCATGAACCCGGAAATGGCTCGCTCGCTGGCACCGCCCGAGCGTTATGCCTGCTCGCGCCATCACCCAGGACGGCGAAGACCGTTGTTCCGATCCTCGCCTCGTCGAACAGACGAAGACGAACAGGCGCCTTGGGCGGCGTACGGCTTCGGCTCGCGCCGGAACCGAAGCGGGCGCGGCAGAAGAGGCGAAGGGTGGCGCGGTCAGGCGCGCACCGTTCTTGGCCGCTGTCGCGATTCTGCGCGTCTGAACATGGGTCCTGATGACGCTACGGTTATCCGAATCCGACAGCGCCGACCACGTCTTGACGCACGGGCGAATCCTCCCTCCCCGTCGAGCTCGCGTCCTCTCGGCTGGCCGGCAAATCGCTTTCTCCTGACTTCTCGCTTTCAGGTACGACCAGACCGCCGCCCCATTCCCATGCGCCTCGCGAAGCCATTCGCTCGATTCTGGCTGCAAGGCCTCCGCGGCTCTGGCTATCGTCTTCTCGCCTGGCCTTCGTCGCGGTCGCTCCACGTCGAAGATCCGCGAGCCGGTCAAGTGCCGTTGGCGACGACTGCGCCGCCGGCGCGTCAGCGTCGTTGAGCTTGACGGCCGCTGGACGTCCGTCCCGTCGTTGACCCGACTCGGCGCATCTCGGCCGTCGCAGTTCACGCTCAGATCACCGGCTGTTCATGCTCGTCATGAACGTGCGGGTATCGTATTCATGAACGGACTCGCAACCGACAGCGTCTATCCGGATGGTGGCATTTTGCGGCGATATTTTCTCGAGATACTCGCCAATCCACGATTCCGCATCGTCGCCGACGTCGAGGATTTCGCCTCTGGTCGCCGACAGCCCGAAGCACCCCGACACCAGCTCATCCGCAGGCGACACTGTTCATCCGCGAGCAGCTCGAGGAGCTTCGACGATGCGACTGTCGGACTCCCGTGCGCATGCCACGGCGCGAGCACGAAAAAGTCG
Organism: Oleiharenicola sp. Vm1; assembly: GCF_047777955.1. GTDB lineage: Bacteria > Verrucomicrobiota > Verrucomicrobiia > Opitutales > Opitutaceae > Didemnitutus. The sequence continues at coordinate 1,856 of NZ_CP180536.1, read as the reverse complement.
CGGCATCCCCGAACTCAGCGGACACCGGCGACCTCCCCGTTCCTGTCGCGGACTCGTCGCCCGCCCCGGGCTCGTCCTCGAGAAACGTTCCCGGCTTTCGCGACCGGTACGCCGTCGCCGCGCCCTCGGCGCCTCGTGATCGTCGACCCGCTGAATGACTACGGCGAACAGGCAACCGCCGGCGCTGGGTTTGCGTCGCCTTCCCGCCGCGTATTCTCGGTCGGAAATCCGCGCTGCTCCGCGGCGCATCAATCGCTCTCGACAGGCCCAACGCCGTCCTCGATCGACAAGACGCCGGCCGTATTGCAGGCGGCCTCGTTGAACTCCAGCGATCGGCCGCCGAACTCTCGCAGTGCTCGTCGTCACGCGATGCAAGATCGGCAACGGCGCATTCCTCGACCGCCCGGGCCGCGCATGGGTAGTCACCGTGCGGTTTACGGACATCTATCAGATGTCTGGCCGGGAAATTCCCGGATGGGCTGTTTTGCGATCGCGGACGCCCGCCATTCCATGGCTTCCGCCGCCGTCTCGGCCCGCTCCTTGAGTTCTGCTGGAGCATGAAGTACTCGGCCCGGCTCGTGCCTTCGTATCCGGCGGAACCCCGCGTGCGCGCCAGCCAGTGCCTGGTTATTCCCGGCCGCGTGGCGGACCTGTGACGCCGAAGCCGGTTTGATTTCGATCGAGCATTGCCGTGGCGCCTCACGGAAAAGGCGAGGAACCGCTTCTTGCCAAGACGGCCAAAATGCCGTTTTCGAGACATTGTCCTCTGAGCAGTTTCAAGCCGGACTGAGCTCTTGATTGATTTCCTCGTCAGCGCTGGGGCTCTGATCTGCCCCGAACTACGGGGCTCACGCGGGCGGGTGAGCCGACCGTGAGGCTGTTCGTGGACACGAAGCCCAAGCTGGTCTGTTTTCTCAACCTCGCCGATGATGCAGGGCCACGGCCTCTACCGGAGCATCTTCCCCAGTCGGCTTTGGTCTTCCTCGCCGATCGCCGCGAAGCCTACGCCTACATTGGGTCGCAGCGACATGGCCATGTGCGCTCCCTCAATGGGTCTTCTGGCTCTCGCCGTCGCCAAACCCGAAGCGAACAGCCACGCTCTGCCCACGAGCAGGCGCTACGACGCGCGCTCGCCGCCGGCGGTGATCGCCATCGCCGTCCGAACCCGAAGCGACGCAGCAGGGCGCACGCCGACTTCTACGGCGGCGCGATCCCTCGCAACTGCTGTGCCGCAGCTCTTGCAGCTTGCCCACCGCGCTGCCGGACGATGGCTCCATTCATCCGGCGGTCTCGTTCCGGTTGGCCACGTCGCCGAGCTTGTCCTATGCGCGGGCTCCCGGCAGCTCAACGACGTATGCGAGCAGTGGTTCACCGCAGAAAGCTCGCCTCATCAGAGAGTGGCGGTGCGCGCTGTTGCCAAAGATCGAACCGTCCTGCATTACGGGTGAGCGGACTACTACTACCCGCAGACGCGCGCGGGCGTGGTATTCATCGGTCTCCGACCGCGGCGTCTATACGTCCGGCCCGCTTTGCCCATCAGCGCCACCGGCCCTGCTGCAGCGAAGTAGTCGACCAGGTCGTGGACGTTCCGCCTGGCCAACGACCGAACTCTTGAAATACTCCGCCGGCAATCACGTTACGCTCGGCCACGTGCCGTACGGAAGATCGATTTGTACATCGGAATCTTCTTCCGATAGAATACCTGACGCCTCCCGCGCCGGGGATCGCCGCAAATCCGTTATGGTGCTTCATCTCGATGACATAGGCAAGTGTATGGTCCGCTACATCTGCGTTGTCCAATTCTGGCTCTTGAGCTCGATCATGTTGTTGACCCAGTGACGCCAACTACGTAACCT